>CAJUNQ010000010.1 GCA_910587835.1 uncultured Oscillospiraceae bacterium
CACCGTCTTTTTGCCCCAAAGCAGTCGCTTTCTGCGTCGAAAATCCTCGTAATACGCAAGTATTACTTGCGGTTTTCTCCTTGAAATCGCCTCCTTTGGACCAAAAATCCGGCATTTCCTCTATTTTCAAACAAGCCCTAGGCGAATAAGCGCAGTCCCCTTTTACAAAACCAATCAGAAAGGAAAGCTTATGGCCGACAATGAGAGCCGGGTGGAGTTCACCCGGGACATGAAAAAGGATTACACCATTCTCACCCCTAACATGGCGCCCATTCACTTTGAGCTCATCAAGAATGTGCTCAACAGCTTTGGCTATCACCTGGACCTGCTGCACACCACGGGCCGGGAGATTGTGGACGAGGGCCTGAAATATGTACATAACGACACCTGCTACCCGGCCCTGCTGTCTATCGGCCAGCTGATGCACGCCCTGCACAGCGGCAAATACGACCTGAACAAGGTGGCCCTGATTATGACCCAAACCGGCGGCGGGTGCCGGGCCAGCAACTACATTCATCTGCTGCGCAAGGCCCTGAAAAAGGACGGGCTGGACTATATCCCCGTCATCTCTCTGAACCTGTCGGGCCTGGAAAAGAACAGCGGCTTTCAGATGACCCTGCCCATGCTGCGCCGGGCCATTGCCGCCCTGGCCTATGGAGACCTGCTGATGCTGCTGAAAAACCAGACCAAGCCCTATGAGCTCACCCCCGGGGAGAGCGACCGGCTGGTGGAGGACTGGACCCAGAAGCTCACCGGCCTGTTTGAGCAGGGCAAGGCATTTACCCAGCGGGAGGTGCGGGCCTGGTTCGACCAGATTGCCGGCTCCTTCGCGGCCATAAACATCGAAAAAACGGACAAACTGAAGGTAGGCATTGTGGGGGAGATTTATGTGAAGTACTCGGCCCTGGCCAACAATGGGCTGGAGGACTTCCTCTTCCGCCAGGGCTGCGAGGTGATGGTGCCGGGCATTATGGGCTTTATGATCTTCAAGGTAGATAACCGCTTGGAGGACATTGCCCTCTACGGAGGGAGCTCTGCCAAAAAGCAGCTGTGCAACATGCTCAAATGGTATTTCACCAAGTTTGAGACCGACCTGATCGACTCGGTGAAGAAGTACCCGCAGTTTACGCCCCCCACTCCTTACAGCCACCTGAAGGAGCTGGCCGGGGACGTGATTGGCTACGGCTGCAAAATGGGAGAGGGCTGGCTGCTGACCGCAGAGATGATGGAGCTGGTAGAGAGCGGCTATGAGAATGTGGTGTGCACCCAGCCCTTCGGGTGCCTGCCCAACCACATTGTGGGCAAGGGGATGATACGGAAGGTGAAGAATGTATACCCGCAGGCGAACATTGTGCCCATTGACTATGATCCCAGTGCCACGCAGGTGAACCAGGAGAACAGGATCAAGCTGATGCTGGCAGTAGCAAACTAAAGGGAGAAAAAATACGCGGTCCAGGTGCGTTAGGCACCTGGCAGAGCGCGAGACAGAGTCTCGCGACCTTGCCCTTGACCTTAGGCGGCGCAGAAAGCAACAGAGCGAGGTAGTATCTTGCTTACAAATCCCAGTTGGGACGGGGCAAAGCTGCGCCGCCGTGGAATCTAGCGAGGCCGCAGGCCAGCGGCCAGCTATAGAACAGTAGATCCAGAGCGAAAGAAGCCCAGCGAGCGCAGACGCGCGTCCTTTGCGCGGATGCATACATTTGCGAAGCAAATGTTCCGTTTTGCGCGGAACGCGCAAAATGCGAGCGTCTGTTTGCAGACAGTAGATTCAGAGGCGAAAGCTTTTCGTTTTAATGTCCAGATTTACGAGAAACCAAAAATGAAAGAAAAAAACGCGACAGGATAACCAAGTCTTTGGGAGGTGACAGAATTGAAACGTCTGGCGGTGCTGTTCGCCCTTATCATGACGCTGATCGAGCTGCCCGGCTGCTCCTTCACCGGACTGTCGGCGCAGAATCTCATGTCCCCCCCAAAAACCAACGCCGACCAGCAGGCCATTTATCAGCTGATGCAGGGCGGGAAAACCGACGTCACCTTTATCTACCCCCGCAGCGGCGAGTACCGCTCCGCGATCATCATGCGGGACTTTACCGGCGACGGCGTGGAGGACGCCATTGGCTTTCACTCGCTGGAAGACGGCGGGGTAGAGGTCATCTTCCTGATGAAGTCCGGGGAGGAGTGGTCCAGGGTGTCGGCCTACCGCAACATTGCCACCCAGGTGGACCGGGTATGCTTTGGGGCCCTGCCCGGGGGCGGCGAGGCGGTTTTCATCGGCTGGGGCAGCACAGCCGGGGCCACCAGCCGCACGGCGGTGGTCAACGCCTATCTCTATGACGGCAGCGGCTATGTGTACGAGCACTCCCTGGGCAACTATGGCGAGCTGAGTCTTACGGACTTCAACGGCGATGGCGCCAACGAGCTGTTTATTATTGACAAATCCCTCCCCCCCGAGGAGGAGGGCGCGGAGCCGATCAGCGCCCGGGCAAGGCTGTTTACCTTTGAGGAGGGCGCTCCCCTTGAGGCCGCTGCCGCCGAGGCGGACAATACGGTCTCCAACTACTCCTCGGTGGTGTTTGGCGCGCTGAACGCCCATACCATGGGCGTGGTGGTAGACGGCGCCACGGCGGACGGCGGCATGACCACCCAGGTGTTTCTGTTTGACGGGGAACGGCTGGAAAACCGCCCCCGGGGGGTGAACGGCGAGGCGGAGGAAAGCCCCTACGCCCGGCCCTCCACCACCCAGTTCTACACCAGGGACATCAACGGGGACGGCTATATTGAGCTGCCTGCCGTCACCCGCCTGCCCGGCATCTCTGAGGACGTGGAGCTGGACTCTACCAGCTATATGGTGGAGTGGCACGCCCTGACCCAGCAGGGAGAGAGCCGCCTGGTGCTGCGGGCCCTGATGAACCCCCGGGAGAACTACTGGTTCCGGCTGCCATACCCCCTGCTGGGCCGCATCAGCGCGGCCAATGATGTGGAGCGGCGCACAGTCACCTACACCGAGGTCATCACCAACGAGGACGGAAGCCAGCTGCTGGGAGGCAAGCTGTTCTCTGTCCGGGCCTTTACCCGGGCCGCCTGGGAGAGCCGGGGGGAGTTCAGCGGCTACTCTATGCTGGCCTCCCAGGGGGACGTGGTGTACGGCATCCAGGTCACCACCAAAAACGACCAGGACCGCAGGTGTATCGACGAGATCGTGGAGAGCTTTCAGCTGCTCTCAGAGTAAGAACCAGTATTCACAGGCGTTGAACGCCGTATGGCCGGGTCTTTTGCCGTCCAGCTGCGTTAAAAGATCTTGAAATGCGGCAAGTATTCCTGCGATCTTTTGCCTTGCTGGGCAGCAAGATCCCTCGCCCATCCGGCATTCCCCGCCTATGAATACAGGTTCTAAGGGACTTCCAGACGTCGACAAAGACGCCGACAAAAAAGGAGATGGAGGAGAATCGCCATGAAGCGTGTGCTGGTGGCAGAGGACGAACAGAACATCCGGGAGTTTGTGGTCATCAACCTGCAACGGGCCGGATATGAGATCATTGAGGCCGAGACCGGCGACCAGGCGCTGGAGCTGTATGACCGGGGCGGCGGACAGTTTGACGTGGTGATTCTGGACATTATGATGCCCGGGGCCCACGACGGTCTGGCCGTGTGCCGGGAGCTGCGGGGGCGCAACCCCTCTATCGGCATTATTCTGCTTACGGCAAAAACCCAGGAGATGGATAAGGTCAGCGGCCTGATGATGGGCGCTGACGACTATGTGACCAAGCCCTTCTCCCCCTCTGAGCTGGTGGCGCGGGTAGACGCGGTATACCGGCGGGTGGCGTTGGCGGCGGAGCAGGACCAGGCGGTACGCCGGGACGAGGTGCGCTCGGGAGACTTCAGCCTGAATCTGCGGGACCGGTCCTTCAGCAAGGGGGGGCGGAGCATTGAGCTGACCCAGGTCGAGTTCCAGATCATGGAATATTTTTTGGACAACCCGGGGCTGGCGCTGGCGCGGGGGGACATTCTGCGGCATGTATGGGGGCCCAGCTATGTGGGGGAGGAGAAGATCGTAGATGTGAACATCCGGCGGCTGCGGATGAAGGTAGAGGACGAGCCCTCGAACCCCCAGCACATTATGACGGTGTGGGGCCTGGGCTACCGGTGGAAGGCATAGAAAGCCGTTTCGGGGGTAAAAAGCCTTTCTGTACAACAACCGTCAAAGGCGCTCCCCTGTCATGGCGTTCGCCGCCTTGTGCGGTGAGTGGGCTTCTGTCCCGCGTCATTGACTGTCCCCCAGCTCTCCCCGCCAAATGCCGAAAGGAGGTCCGTCATGTTTGCCCGCAGTATCTCCCGCCGCTGGTTTGTCAACACCATTGGCGCCGTATTCGTGATTCTGGTGGTTTTTGTCTCCACCCTGTCCGTCATGGTCAAAAGCTCCACCTACAACGGCATTGAGCTGGCCCTTACCGGCCGCATGGACGAGCTGCTCAACTGGCTCTCCGGCAGCTCCCGGGGCTACCAGACCTCGGAGTTTGCCGCCATCACCCGGGACTATATTGAGAACTACTTTCAGGACCGGGCCAAAATGGAGATTATGGCCATCTCCAAGGACGGGCGGGTGGTCATCACCTCCACCGGCTTTGAGCCCGACCGCCAGCAGGACATGCCGGACTATCAGCTGGCCTTGGAGAGCCCCGACAGCTCGGGCAAATGGGTGGGAGAGCTGAACACCGGCGAAAAGGTCATGGCCATTACCCGGGCGGTGCGGGATGAGGACGGCCGGCTGATTGGCTCCATCCGCTACATGGTATCTATGGAGCGGGCGGACCAGCAGACCCGGCTGGTGATTGAGATCCTCATTCTGGCGGGAATCTTTATTATGATGCTGCTGACCTTTTCGGGCGTGTACTTCATCCGCTCCATTCTGGTGCCTGTGCGCCAGGTGAGCCAGAGCGCCCGGCAGATTGCCCAGGGGGACTTTGAGGTGCGCATTCAGAAGGCCCATAACGACGAGATCGGTCAGCTGTGCGACACGGTCAACGACATGGCCGAGGAGCTGGGCGCTGCCGAGCGCATGAAGAACGAGTTTATTTCCTCTGTCTCCCACGAGCTGCGCACACCCCTGACCGCCATCAAGGGCTGGGCCGAGACCCTGCGGGACGGGGCTGACAAGGCCACGGAGGAAAAGGGAATGAACGTGATTATCCGGGAGTCGGAGCGGCTCTCTGGCCTGGTGGAGGAGCTGCTGGACTTCTCCCGGCTGCAGAACGGCCGGATGCAGCTGGTGTCGGAGCGGCTGGACCTGCTGGCTGAGCTGGACGAGGCGGTTTACCTGTTCACCGAGCGGGCCCGCACCGAGGGCAAGGCGCTGATCTACCAGGAGAACGAATGCCTTGCCCCTGTGTACGGGGACCGGAACCGGCTGCGGCAGGTGTTTGTGAATATTCTGGACAATGCCCTGAAGTATACGGAGGCAGGGGGCTCGGTAACGGTCTCCAGCCAGGTTGAGGCGGAACGAGTGCGGGTGATGGTGGAGGACACCGGCTGCGGTATTCCTGCGGAGCACCTGCCCAATGTAAAAAAGAAATTCTATAAGGCCAATCAGCTGGTGCGGGGCTCTGGCATTGGGCTGGCTATGGCAGACGAGATCATCGCCATGCACAACGGCGGCTTGGAGCTGGAAAGCAAGGAGGGAGAGGGCACAAAGGTGGTCATTTTCTTCCCCTTGTGCAAATAGAGCGGCGCGTCCAGTCACAAAAGGACGCAGGCCGGGGTTGCCCCTTGAGAGCAAAGCGCTTCAAACGCGGGACAGCCTGTGTTTAGCCGCGTTAACGATATAAAAAGCAAAGGAGCAGAATATGGCAAAAAAAATCACGACCATTGGGGGCCAGGCATTGATGGAGGGCATTATGATGGTGGGCCCGGGGCGCACCACCGCGGCCTTTTGCAGCCCAGAGGGTTCTATCGCCACAGAGGACATTGAGGTGGACAGGCTCACCAAAAAGTACCCGATTCTGGGCAAGCCCTTCATCCGGGGCGTTTTCGCCATGATCGACACCCTTCGCCTGGGCTATAAGGCCCTGTCTCTGTCAGCGGACAAGCTGACAGATGGAGAAGAGGAGGAGCTCACCGGCCTGGACAAGTGGCTGGAGGACCATCTGGGGGACAAAATGACCGGCATCATCATGACCATTGGCTCGGTGCTGGGCATGGGTCTGGCCATTGTGCTGTTCTTTATGCTGCCCACCTTTCTTTTCAACCTGGCGCAGGGGGCTTTGGCGGTGGACATCTCCGGCTGGCGGTCGGTATTTGAGGGGCTTTTGCGCATTCTCATTTTTCTGGGCTATGTACTGCTGGTGTCCCTGCTGCCGGACATTAAACGGGTCTTTCAGTACCACGGGGCTGAGCACAAGACTATCTTCTGCTATGAGGACGACCTGCCCCTTACTGTGGAAAATGTGCGGGCCAAGGGCCGCTTCCACCCCCGGTGCGGCACAAGCTTTATGGCGCTGATGCTTCTGCTGGGCATTATTGTGGGCTTCTTCATCCCCTTCTCCAATCCTGTGCTGCGCACAGTGGTGAAGCTGCTGTGCATCCCGGTTATTGTCAACATTGGCTACGAGGTGCAAAAGCTCTGCGCCCGCCATGACAATCTGGCCTCCCGAATCATCCGTGCCCCGGGCCTTTGGATGCAGCGCATCACCGTGAAGGAGCCGGACGACAAGATGATTGAGGCGGCGATTGCGGCCATGGAGGCGGTGATACCCGAAAACGGAGAGGACCTGATTCAATGACCTATCGGGCGTTGTACATACTGGCCCGGCAGCGGCTGGCTGCGGCGGGGGTAGACTCTCCCGGCTATGACGCGGCTCTGCTGGCAGAGCGTTTTCTGGGACTGGACCGCCCGGCGCTGGCGGTTCACGGGGAAAAGGACGCGCCCCCTCAGGAGGAGGGGGCATTTCTGCGGGCTTTGGCAGAGCGGGAGGCCCGCCGCCCTTTGCAGTATATTTTGGGGGAGTGGCCCTTTCTGGGCCTGACGCTGAAGGTGGGCGAGGGGGTGCTGGTCCCCCGGGAGGACACTGTCGTACTGGTGGAGGCTGTGGCCCGGCGGCTGCAGGGCCTGCCCGCCCCCCGGGGCCTGGATTTGTGCGCGGGTACAGGCGCGGTGGGGCTGGGGCTGTGTTCTCTGCTGCCAGGGGGCCAGGCAGCCTGTGTGGAGGTGGACCAAAAGGCTATGGCCTATCTGCGGGCCAATGTGGAGAGATACCCCCAGTACCAGGCAGCGGCAGTGGCCGGCAACGTGCTGGCGGGCCCGGCGGACTTGGCCGGAGAGCTGGACTTTATTGCCTCAAACCCCCCCTATATTGCAGAGGACGAGCTGCCGGACCTGCAGCCGGAGGTGCGCCGGGAGCCGGAGCTGGCTTTGAACGGGGGCAGGGACGGACTGGTCTTTTACCGGGCGATTCTGGAAAAGTGGCTCCCCCTGCTCAGGCCGGGCGGGGTACTGGGGGTGGAAATTGGCGACACCCAGGGCAATGCGGTGCGGGAGCTGTTCCAGGCGGCAGGGCTGCGGGAGATCGAGCTTTGTCAGGACCTGGCAGGGCTGGACCGGGCTGTGACAGGGATCAAAGAAAAGGCTCATGGGTCTTAAAGCCCATGAGCCTTTTGGCAAAAGCTATGCTCTCTTTCGCGTCAGGAAAGCGCCGGTCGCTGCGCCGACCAAGACAACCGGCGCCGCCCGGACAAACAGCCATTCAACCGTGTGCAAGGCCACGCCGGCCACCGCGGTTTCGGGGGAGTGATAATCCCAGCCCTGGTAGGGGCTGCCCACTATAACCAGGACCGCGAAAATCAGCACAATGGCTGCGCATAATGAGAGAAACAGCCAATGGAGCAGCCTTCTCCACAGAACTCTCCTTTTGGCAAGCTGCAGGTTGATCACCTCCAGCTTTTCGGCAATGACCCTCAGGTCATCCGCCCTGGCCTCGGCAACGGTCTCTCCAAGCAAAACGCTGGTGGGCGTTTCCAGGGCCTCTGACAGAGCGACCAGCATATCCGCGTCGGGAACGGACAGCCCCTGCTCCCATTTGGAGATGGTCTGACGCACCACATTCAGCTTCACGGCCAGCTCTTCCTGGGAAAGGCCCTTTGATTTTCTGAGAGCTTTCACATTTTCGTTGAGCATCAGGGATAACCTCTTTTCCTTCAGATGTTACCACTATCCTATCAAAAACGGCCCGTTGCCGCAAGCAACGCAAATTAACATGGGGATTTTTAGACCAAACAGGCCGGAAAATGTCCGCTGCCGGTTAAAGCACCAGGGGCTTCAGGTACTGCCCGGTATAGCTGCCCTCTACCCGGGCCACCTCCTCCGGCGTGCCCTGAGCCACAATCAGGCCCCCCCGGTTGCCCCCCTCAGGGCCCAGGTCGATAATGTGGTCTGCTGTCTTAATCAGGTCCAGGTTGTGCTCAATGACAATCACCGAGTTCCCCTTGTCCACCAGCTGCTGCAGCACCTCAATAAGCTTGTGCACATCCGCGATGTGCAGGCCTGTGGTGGGCTCGTCCAGAATATAAACCGTCTTCCCTGTAGGGCGGCGGGAGAGCTCGGTGGCCAGCTTCACCCGCTGGGCCTCGCCCCCGGAGAGCGTGGTGGCAGGCTGGCCGATTTTCACATAGCCCAGGCCCACGTCGTTAAGGGTTTGCAGCTTCCGGGCCAGCTTGGGCAGGTCCCGGAAAAAGTCCAGCCCCTCCTCGGCGGTCATCTCCAGCACATCATAAATGCTTTTGCCCTTGTACTTGACCTCCAAGGTCTCCCGGTTATAGCGGTGGCCCTTGCACACCTCGCAGGGCACATACACGTCCGGGAGGAAGTGCATCTCAATGCGGATAATGCCGTCTCCCTGGCAGGCCTCGCAGCGGCCCCCCTTGACATTGAAGCTGAAGCGTCCGGCATTGAAGCCCCGGAGCTTGGCCTCCTGGGTGCTGGCGAACAGCTCCCGGATGTCGTTGAACAGCCCAGTATAGGTGGCCGGGTTGGACCGGGGGGTGCGGCCAATGGGGGACTGGTCGATCTGAATGACCTTGTCCAGATATTCCAGGCCAAGAATCTCCTTGTGGGCACCGGGGAAGGTGTGGGCCCGGTTCAGCTCCGCCGCCAGCTTTTTGTAGAGGATTTCATTGATGAGGGAGGACTTGCCCGACCCGGACACTCCAGTGATGCACACCAGCTCTCCCAGAGGGATTTTTACGTCCAGCCCCCTCAGGTTGTTCTGAGAGGCCCCCTTGATTTCCAGAAAGTTCCCGTTGCCTTGCCGGCGCTTTTCCGGCACCTCTACCCTTTTGCGGCCGCTGAGGTAGTCGCCGGTGACAGAGCCCTTGCACTTCATAATGCCCTTCACCGGCCCGGCGTAAATCACATTGCCCCCGTGCACCCCCGCTCCGGGGCCGATGTCCACAATGTAGTCCGCCTCCCGCATGGTCTCCTCGTCGTGCTCTACCACAATGACCGTGTTGCCCAGGTCCCGCAGGTGCTTCAGGGTGCCCAGCAGCTTGCTGTTGTCCCGCTGGTGCAGTCCAATAGAGGGCTCGTCCAGAATATACAGCACGCCCATCAGAGAGGAGCCGATCTGGGTGGCCAGCCGGATGCGCTGGCTCTCGCCTCCGGAGAGGGTGCCCGAGGCCCGGGACAGGGTCAGGTATTCCAGGCCCACGCTCTGCAAAAAGCCCAGCCGGGACTTGATTTCCTTCACAATGGGCGCGGCAATGAGCTTCTCCCGCTCAGTAAGCTCTAAGGCGTTTACAAATTCCAACGCCTCGGTGACAGATTTGTCGCACAGGTCGGCAATGTTCACCCCGGCCACAGTAACGGCCAGGCTCTCGGGAGAGAGACGCTTGCCGTGGCACTCGTCGCAGGGCACCGCGCTCATATAGGTCTCAATCTCCGCCTTGATCCAGTTAGAGGAGGTCTCCTTATACCGGCGTTCCAGATTGGTAATGACCCCCTCGAAGGCCGCCATATAGCTGCTGCCGTGGCCGTACTCCCCCATGCGGGTGAGCTTGATTTTCTCCCCCTTGGTGCCATAAAGGAGGATGTCCACAATGCCCTGGGGCAGCTCGCCAATGGGGGTGTCCAGAGAAAAGCCATAGCGCTTGGCAAGGCCCTCCATATACATGGTGGCAATGGTGCTGCCCTCCATGGCCCAGCCGCTGGCCTTCAGTCCCCCCTTGCGGATGGAGAGCCTTTTGTCCGGGATAATGTTGTGGGGGTCGATGCGCATGAACACCCCCAGGCCCGTGCACTTTTTGCAGGCCCCAAAGGGGTTGTTGAAGGAGAACATCCGGGGGGTCAGCTCGTCCACGCTGACTCCGTGCTCGGGGCAGGCGTAATTCTGGGAGAAGGTAATGTCCTCCCCGTCAATCACATTGACAATGACAATGCCCCCGGTGAGGGAAGCCGCCACCTCAATGGAGTCCGCAAGCCGGGAGCGGATGTCCTCCTTCACTGCCAGCCGGTCCACCACAATCTCAATATTGTGCTTCTGGTTTTTGTTGAGCTGAATGGGCTCGTTCAGGTCATACAGCAGGCCGTCTACCCGCACCCGGACAAAGCCCCCCCGCCGGGCGGCGTCGAACTCCTTTACATGCTCCCCCTTGCGGCCCCGCACCACTGGCGCCAGCACCTGAATTTTCGTCTTTTCCGGCAGGGCCAGCACCTGGTCCACAATCTGGTCTACTGTCTGCTGCTTGATCTCCCGGCCGCAGATGGGGCAGTGGGGCACGCCGATGCGGGCGTAGAGCAGGCGCAGGTAGTCGTAAATTTCGGTGACAGTGCCCACGGTGGACCGGGGGTTTTTGGAGGTGGTCTTCTGGTCAATGGAGATGGCCGGGGACAGGCCGTCGATCTTGTCCACGTCGGGCTTCTCCATCTGCCCGAGAAACATGCGGGCGTAGGAGGACAGGCTCTCTACATACCTGCGCTGGCCCTCGGCGTAGATGGTGTCAAAGGCCAGGCTGGACTTGCCCGACCCGGAAAGGCCTGTGAGCACCACCAGCTTGTCCCGGGGGATGGTCACGTCGATGTTTTTCAGGTTGTGCTCACGGGCGCCGTGCACTTCGATTTTGTCCAGGCTCATTGGCTTCACTTCATCCTTTGATTGAGATTTTTCCATCTGTGGGCTTCCACATCAAATTGAGAACATGGCGGGCTCTCGGCCTACAGCCGTTTTTCCATCTGGATGTACAGGCCCTGCTAAAAAATAACTTGAAAGCCAAAGGCCCGGTACAGAGATACGGCCGGCTCAAGGCTGATCCTTGTGTCCAGATACAGGCTGCGGCAGCCCTGCTCTTTGGCATAGTGTTCCAGTGTGTTGAGCAGCTTTTTTGCAATTCCCTTTCCCCGGTACTCCCGCCGGACAAAAAGCCGCTTGACCTCGCCGGTTTCCGCTGCTCTTTTTCGATAGGCCACGCAGCCTGCCAGGAGGCTGTTTTCATAGGCCGCCCACACGGCCTCTATGTTTTCAGCTTCACTGTACCGGGTGTAAAAGCTGCTGTCTTCTCCCAAAAAGTCCAGCATAAAATCATCATGCTCTGAAAAAAGCGTCAGAACGCCGGCGTCTGTTGCTTCTCTTGGAACGATCTCCATATTCCTCTCCCTTATCCCATGATTTCCGCCTCTGCGCCCACCATTTTTATTGCCTGGGCATTGGTCAAATATACAATCCCCTCCGGCAGTTCTCCGCAGGGCGAGCCGCTTTCACAGTGCACTGCCAGCTTGCGGGGCAGATAGTCCAGGCTGCCGGGCAGGTTCTGCGCCGCGATGATGCTCCCTGCGCTGACCCCTACATAGACAAGGCCCTGCTCCAAAGCCATGTCCAGCACCTGGTCAAAGCCCCTGGATTTCACCTGTTCCAGCAGATATTCCGTGGAGCCGCCGCAGAAGTACACCGTGTCATAGGCGGACAGCTCGTCCCGGTCCATGGGCCTGTCCAGATCATAATCCGTGATGTGCTCCGGCAGAATGCCCGCATCCAGCAGGTCGCCCCGGCACTTGGGCAGCACCGCTTTGGCGTCCTCGTCTATAGCGGCAGTAGGGATGAACAGCGCCCGGGCCTCTGCCGGGGGCTTGCCCAGCAGCTCCAGGAAGCAGGCCTGCACCAGAGGATTCTCAAAGCCAGCGGAGGTCAGCAGCAGTTTCTTTGACTCTGGGTTTTTCTGAAACCCGTTGAACCAGGCCCGCTCTGAGAAGGGCTTTTTAGAGGGCGAGGGCCTGGGTTCCTGAGCGGCCCGGCCCACAGGCAGAAAACACACCAGCCGGTAGTCCTCGGGCACGCCCAGCACCTGAGCCATTTTCAGGTCAATCCGGTCATCGTCGGTGATGTGCCCCTCGTACCAGCAGCTCTCGTAGCCCAGGGCATGGATGGCCAGCAGCATGTTCTCAATCGCCGCCGCATAGTCCTGCACCTGGTAGCACCGGTCCCGGTAGGCCAGGATTTTCTGGGTCAGCACGCAGATGGCCGCCGGGGCGGTTTGGGCAATAGGCGGGTCAATCACTGCCTTAAGCCGGGCCAACACCTCCGGGTCGTCCACCGCGATGAGACTGGTGGTCTGCTTATTGCACCCAGAGGGCGCGGCCAGCCCGGCCTCCATAATTTTCCGCAAGTCCTCCCGGGGCACGGGTTCGGGCTCATAGCGGCCCCGGTAGCTTGTCCGGCTTTGAATCAAATCCAGCATATCAGGTATATTCAGTATGTTCATAGGCTAGGTTCTCCTTTTTAAGGTCTCTATATCCGCTCTCCGCAGGCCCGCCAGCTTTTCCAGCAGGGCCAGCTCCTCCCCATCCGGGCGGGTGAACCGCATGGGGGTCCGGCACACGTTCTCAAACTCTTTGCCGAACAGGATTTTCCTAGTGCCTCCGCCGCAGGAGCCGCAGCAGGCGCAGATGTCAGCGTGCTGCCAGCAGAGCTCCCTCTCCCGCTGGGTAAGGGGGCCGTCCTCATACCAGGGGGAACCGCTGTCGTCTGTCCACACTGTGAAAGGCGCCATAGGAGCCTCCTCCCCTGTACCGTTGAGCAGGAGGAAGCACACCGGCTCTCCCTGATACCCCACGACCCAGTAAAACTGCTCCGCCCAGTATCCCCCGGCCCGTTCAAAGTCCATACCAGCCTCCCGCAGGTCGGCGAGAAAATGCAGAACCCCCTCCGCCTCTCCAGGGGGAAAGGTCTCCCGGGCCAGAGCCTCCGGACGGGCATAACGGCCCGGATAGGCCTTCTTGGCCTTTGCTGTGTGCTCTTGGACAAAGTTGGTCTTCTCTTTTGCGTACCCATCCCGGTCGTGCTCATACTTTTTCCACAGGCCTAGCTTGAGGGATTCATACTCTTTCGCGGCCTGCGGGTGGGCGTTCAGATAGTCCCGGAAGTACAGCTCACCATTGTCGCCCATCTGCCGCAGGTGCAGGTGGAACACCCGCTGGGCAAAGCCCTCAGGAGTGTAACCCTTGTTGAAATCCACCCGAATCCCGCTGTCCGCCATACAGATGTACCCGGCCTTCTTGAGGGTGTCCGCGGCCTCCGCCAGCGCCGGGCCCTCCGCCTCAATGAGAATGTCAATAATGGGCCTGGCCCAGATGCCCTCTATGGCCGTGCTGCCCACGTGGCTCAGAATCACCCCGGGGCCCAGGATTTCCCGGAGAATACCCGCTTCCTCTGCGTACCACTGGGCCCAGCAGTCCTGGTGCCCGGTCAAAAAGATGGGGAACAGCTCCCACAGCTCTTCCAGGGTCATTTCGCTTAAAGGCTTGCTCATAGTCCATTCTCCTCCGTTTTCTTCGCCGACACCCCCACCCACGCCGGGCGGAAGCCGCACTTCCAGGCAATGTTCTGGGAGTGGAGGTTGCTGAGACTGGCGCCGTAAAAGGGCACGGCCCCCCGGCGCTCCACCTCATAGGCCAAACCCTCCACCAGCAGGGTGCCCAGACCCCGGCTCTGGTACTCTGGCAGCACGTCAATGCCCACCTGCCACAGCGTGGGGCTGTCGGCGCTGACCCCGGCCATAGCGGCAGGCCTGTCCCCGTCCATTGCCAGCAGAGCCAGCATATCGGGACGGGCGGAGTTTTCTTCTGATTGGAGGGCATTGGGCCAGGCCTCGTTGGGGTAATAGGCGGCAATGTCCTTTTGTTCCAGCCATTGGAGGGTCAGCCCTGCCGGAGCCTGGGCTGGACGGAAGTCCCGGGTGGGGAGATAGTGGTGGATGGTCTGGGTCAGGGCGAAGCCATAGGGTGAGAGTATCTCCGCCAGCTTCTGCATCCGGGGGAACTCAAAAAGCCAATGAGGTTCGTCTGCGTCCTTTGACCACTCCTGTAAAGCGGGCCAAAGGCTCTTGTCTGCCATGATGACGGTTGCCGCGCCCACGGTGGCCATCTCAAAAAAAGGCATTTTGTCCGAGTAGGCCCGCCGCCCTGGGTTCAGGGCAGGGGGTGTTAAAATCACGCCTCCCTCTTGGACGCGTTCAGGACTGATGTTAAAGTCTATTGCCAGCTGTGCACGGCCCGTGCTCCAAACCTTTTGCTTATCCATATTCTTTCCTCCTTCATCCGGCTCAGGCGTCAGTTTCTATCCAGGCCGGCACGAACCCGCACCCCACGGCGATTCTTTGGGAGGCCAGATTTCCTGCCGCCGTGCCATAGAAGGGCAGCTTTCCCTGGTTTTCTATTTCCCGGCTGAGGGCGCTGACCAGGGCCGTGCCCAGCCCCTTGCCCCTATATTCCTCTACAACGTCAATGCCCACCTGCCACATGATTTCTGTGTCAGCCGAGGCTCCGGCCACCCCGGCAATCGTCCCGCCGTCCAGCGCAGCCAAGGCAATGACATCCGGCCGGTCGGGGCTGTACTCTTCTGCCAGGGCCATGGGAAAACGCCGGTTGGGATAGATCGACCGGACGGTCTCCCGGTCGAACCACTGGTACTGAAATTTCTCCGGCAGGGGAAGCTTAGGAAGGGGCCCGCCGGGAAGGAAAAAGTGCTCGGCGCCCCACAGCTCCCGGCCATATTCCCGCAGCTTCTTGTCCAGAGCCCGCAATGCCGGGAACTCAAACAGCCGGTGCAGGCCGTCCGCCCTTGCGGCCAGCTCCTCCACCAGCACCCGCAGGCTGTCATGCACAGAGACTGCCACACTGTTCCCTGTACCGGCCATCAGCAGCATGGGGTCCTTTCGGATGGTGGCTCTCGCGCCCGGGCGCAGGGCGGCTGTAGTGACTGTCAGCCCTGGCCGGGTGAAGACCTCCGGGGTACAGCCAAATTCCTTTGCCAGCTGCCGGTACAGGATGCTTTGCGCCTGTTCCTTTGTCATGGGGGACCTCCTTCAGGTTACAGATACTTTTTGCACCGCTCTGTCAACTCTCCGGTACGCAGCCACTGCCGCAGGGTGGCCAGTCCGGCCTCGTTCCGGGGGCAGGGCAGCCACAGGTGCAGATAACCGGTTTCGCTGTATTTATCCTTTACATGGGCAATGGTCCGCTGGATGTGCTCCTCATCGCTCCACTGAGGCCAGTGGGCCTTGCTGTATTCTATCATCCGGCGTACCACCCGCTCCGGGTCCAGGTCCCGGTCCGCCTCGCTGACAATGCGCCCGTAGAGGTTTCGGGGCGGCTCCTGCCGGGAGGCCCGGTGGTCCTCCACAGCCTCCCGCATAGTCTGCCGCTGCTCAGGAGTAAACCAGCGTTTCAGCTCCTTGTCCTCCCACAGCCATTGGCCAGAGACAGCCTCGTGCCTCTCCCGGCCGGCCCGGATGCCCACGTCATGATACGCGGCCACGGTGTAGACCATATTGGGGTCCACGTCCAGGCCGTCCAGCAGGGCAAGGCTGTTCTCTAAAACCGTCTGCACATGCGCAGGGCCGTGGGCCGCGTCGTGGGCCTCGTAAAGAGGCAGAATATTCTCTTCTATATAGGCCCGCAGCTCCGGGTCAATGCTCCACATGGTTTTCTCCCTCCGTTCAGCCCTTGCGGCGCCGGGGCACTGGCGCGTAGCCGCCGCCCTGGCCCTCCAGCTCCTTGATTTTGTCCCGCAGGTAGGCCGCGTGCTCGAATTCCAGCAGCTTGGCCGCGGCTTTCATCTCCTTTTTGTACTTCTCGATTAGCTGGGCCCGCTCGGCGGGGGTGTACCGCTTCTTTTTCTTCTTCCCGTCCTCCTTGTGAGAGGATATCTCCAGAATCTCCGCCACGTCCTTTTTGATGGTCTTGGGGGTGATGCCGTGGTCCAGGTTGTACTTCTCCTGAATGGCCCGGCGGCGCTCGGTCTCGGTGATGGCGTACTCCATGGACTCGGTGACCTGGTCGGCGTACATAATCACCTGGCCCTGGGCGTTTCGGGCGGCCCGGCCGATGGTCTGAATCAGGCTGCGGCCGCTGCGGAGGAAGCCCTCCTTGTCCGCGTCCAGAATGGCCACCAGGGTCACCTCGGGCAGGTCCAGGCCCTCCCGCAGCAGGTTGATGCCCACCAGCACGTCAAACTCTCCCAGGCGCAGGTCCCGGATGATCTCCATACGCTCTACCGTGTCAATGTCGTGGTGCATATACCGCACCTTGATGCCGTAATTTTCCAGGTAGCCGGTGAGGTCCTCAGCCATTTTTTTGGTGAGGGTGGTCACCAGCACCCGCTCCTGCCTCTCCACCCGCAGGTTGATTTCAGAAATCAGGTCGTCAATCTGCCCGTCGGTGGGCTTTACCGTGACCTTGGGATCCAGCAGGCCTGTGGGGCGAATGACCTGCTCCACCACTTGGGTAGACTTGTCCAGCTCCAGGTCTCCGGGGGTGGCGCTGACAAAAATGGCCTGGTTGATGTGGCTGTAGAACTCGTCAAAGTTCAGGGGCCGGTTGTCGTAGGCTGAGGGCAGGCGGAAGCCGTAGTCCACCAGCATCTGCTTGCGGGCGTGGTCCCCCCCGAACATGCCCCGCACCTGGGGCAGGGTCACATGGGACTCGTCCACAAACAGCAGGTAGTCCTCAGGGAAGTAGTCCAGAAGGGTAAAGGGCGCGCTGCCCGGCTCCCGGCCGGAGAGCACCCGGGAGTAGTTCTCAATGCCCTTGCAGAAGCCGATCTCCGCCAGCATCTCCATGTCGTGGCGGGTGCGCTCGGTGATGCGCTGGGCCTCGATGAGCTTGCCCTGCTCCTTGAAGCTGGCCGCCTGCTTCTCCATTTCATCATACAGGTTGGCAATGGCGGTCTTCATCTTGTCGCCGGGGACAATATAGTGGGAGGCCGGGTAGATACCAATGTGCTTCAGGTCTCCGGTCACCTCGCCGGTCAGGGGGATGAACTCCCGGATGCGCTCGATCTCGTCGCCAAAGAACTCCACCCGCACCGCCTTTTCGCTGGACTCGGCAGGGAAGATCTCCACCACATCCCCCCGCACCCGGAACTTGTTGCGGACAAAGTTCACATCATTGCGCTCGTATTGCAGCTCTACCAGCTTGCGCAGCAGGTCGTCCCGGTTCTTCTCCATGCCCGGGCGCAGGGAGATCACCATGGTCCGGTAGTCGATGGGGTCGCCCAGGCTGTAGATGCAGGACACCGACGCCACAATGATCACGTCCCGCCGCTCGGACAGGGCGCAGGTGGCGCTGTGGCGCAGCTTGTCAATCTCGTCGTTGATGGCCGAGTCCTTTTCAATATAGGTGTCGGTCTGGACAATGTAGGCCTCGGGCTGGTGTAGTCGTAGTAGGACACAAAATACTCCACCGCGTTTTCGGGAAAGAACTCCCGGAACTCGCTGCACAGCTGGGCGGCCAGGGTCTTATTGTGGGCCAGAATAAGGGTGGGCCGGTTGAGCCGGGCAATCACATTGGCCATGGTGAAGGTTTTGCCCGAGCCGGTAACGCCCAGCAGGGTCTGCTCCCTCATGCCGCCGGAAATGCCTTTTACCAGCCGGTCAATGGCCTCGGGCTGGTCGCCGGTGGGCTGAAACTTTGACGCTAGCTTGAAATCCATAGGGTTATCCTCCTGGGTGTGAATGTACGGGCATGTTCTGCAGCGGGCCTGTTTGCCGGGCCGCTGTCAAAAGCGGCTCTCATGGTCTGTCTCGTCCCTGCCCTCCCGGTCCCAGCCCAGGGGCTCTCCCCGGCTGAACCGCAAAGCCAGCTCCCGGGCCCTGCTCAGGCCATCCTCCCGGCACCGGGCCGCAAGACGGTCAACCTCTGCCAGCAGCCCGCTGTTGGCAAAGGAGAACTCGCTGTCATCTGTGAGAATGATGTGGTCCCGCAGGGTCACGTCCACATTGATCAGAGCCAGGGCGACCTGCGCGGTAACCACAATGTCCTCCACCGAGGGCACCGCCACGCCGGTGGGGTGGTTGTGGCCCAGCACAGCATAGGCTGCATTGTGGTTGACGCACCGTTCTACCAGGCTGCGGATATGGATGCGCACTGCGCTGATCTCGCCGGAAATCACCACCCCGCTGTAAAGCCTGCGCCCGCCGCCGTCCAGCAGCACCACGGCCACAGCCTCGGTTCTTCTGCCGAACAGCTCAGAGCGCAGCAGCTCTACCAGGTCAGAATAGAGCAGCGCGTCCTGCCGGTAGCTGGGCCCGGCCCGCAGAGAGGCCTTTGCCAGCTCCAGGGTCAGGTGCAAAAAGCGGGCGGTTCCCGGGTCCACCTCCGGCAGGGCGGCAAGGCCGGCCTCGGGGGTGCGCACCAGGGTGGCAAAGCTGCCCAAATGCCGCCTTAGCTGGGCCAGAACCCTGCCGGCCTGGTCCGGGGGCAGCAGACAGCCCAAAGCGCTGCGCACCAGCTCAAAGCTCTGGGCCTCTTCCTCCTCTTTAGGCTGCTCCTGGGGCTTTCGTCTGGACATTATAGATCTCTCCTTCCAGTCTCTCTATCATACCAAAACATCCGTTCTCCTGTCAAGCCCCAACAGGGGCTTTCGTGGGGTAAAACTTAAAATCAGCGCTTGAAAACCCGTCCATGGGGAGAGGGGATCTGCCGCTGCCTGCCACAGCGCAGGGCTCTGCCCTGTTCCCTATAAAACCGCTCGGGCTTTCCTGTGTACTCGTCAGAAATCTCCTTGTGTTCGGCAGAACACATGATACATAAATCTGTTCGGAGAAGTCCGGTGCTGTGACTTGGCATCGCCAAGTCATGCGCAGCAAAAGAGAAGCGCTTCGCGCTTCTGGGCTTCTCCTTGTGTTCGGCAGAACACATTATACCACACCCTTGCAAGGAATGGGAGATTTTATTTTCTTTCCCCGGCTTTTCTCCTCTTTGGGCGGGGCGGGCGGGATTTTGGCGAGAGAAAATCTGTACATCTATCTTCCCTTTTCTCCCAATATATAGTATAATACCCATGTAAAAAAGCGGGACAGGCCTGACGGCGCAAAAAGCTGCCCCAAAACCCGGACCCGCTTACAATATGGAAGGAGCATGGATACCATGAAAAGACCCGCTTTCCGTTTCCGGCAGTACCTTTCTCTTTGCCTGTGCTGCCTGCTGACCATCGGCTGCCTGGGGCTGCCTGCCTCCAGCGCTGATGAGCTCACGCCCACTGCGGCTCCTGTAGAGCCCGGCCCCCAGGAACCCAGCCCAGACCCGGACCCTAGCCCGGACGCCTCTGACCCTGACGCGCCGGAGGAGTCTCCGGCGCCGGACGAGCCCGGGGAGGCCAGTCCTGACCCGGACATGACTCCCAGCCCGGATGCCACGCCTGCGCCGGAGGAGTCCCCCCAGCCGGAAGAGACCCCGGAGCCGACCCCTACGCCGGAACCCACCCCCAGGCCGGTGAAGGTGGTTTTTGTTTTGCACGAGGGGGACCAGATAGAGCTCAACATGCTCAGCGGCCAGGTGTTGATCCAGACGGAGATCCCCACCGGCGAGGGAGAGGAGCTGACTTTGGTGGGCTGGCTGGATGAGCAGGCCCAGCCCGTGGACCTGAAGGACCTGATCATTGAGGAGGACCGGGTATTCACCGCCCAATGGGCCAAGCGCATTGCCGGGCTGTTCGATCTGGAATCCCACCGCGCCTATGTCAGCGGTGTGGGCCAAGGGCTGTTCAAGCCCAACCAGGCCATGAGCCGGGCCGAGGCAGCCGCCATGTTCTACAGCCTGCTGAAGAACAAGAGCTGCGACGAGACGGATACCGGCTTCTCTGACGTGAGCCCCACGGCCTGGTATGCGTCCGCTGTGCGCAAGGTGCACAGTCTGGGGCTGATCGACGGCTATCAGGATGGCAAATTCCGGCCTGACCGGCCCATCTCCCGGGCGGAATTCATCACCATTGCCTGTGCCTGCGACGAGCTGGTCCAGGGCAGCTGCCCCTTCCCGGACCTGAGCGACGCCAACTGGGCCCGGCCCTACATTATCTCCGCCTATCAGCGGGGCTGGGTGGCCGGGGACAGCCAGGGCAAATTCAACCCCAACCGGAGCCTGACCCGGGCCGAGGCAGTGACCATTCTCAACAAGATTCTGGACCGCATCCCGGACGCAGGCACTAAGACCCGGCCTGGGGTAAAGAACTTCTATGACGTATTCCCCAGCCACTGGGCCTACAGCCAGATTGCCGAGGCCTCTACCACCCATGAGTACAAGCGTCTGGACAACGGCACAGAGCTGTGGACAGACTATGTCATGGACACCTCCAAGCCCAAGGTGGGCTGGATCAAGGACGGAGACGGCCGCTACTATGTGGGCCCGGACGGCAAGTGTCTTCGGGGCGAACAGACCATAGACGGCAAGGTTTATCTGTTTGACAGCAACGGCCGCACCCTCACCGGCTTTGCCATGAAGTCCGGCTGGAAGCGGTATTACAAGGATGGCGTGATGCAGCAGGACATCTCCGGGCTGGGGGTTGTCAGCGGGCCCTATTACATAAAGGTGTACAAGCCTGCCAACTACCTGATTATTTTTGCCAAGGGTGACGACGGCAAGTACAATATTCCGGTGCGGTCCATGATCACCTCCTGCGGCAATCCCACGCCCACGGGCACCTTTTACACCCCGGCCAAATACCGCTGGTGCGAGATGGTCGGCGGCAGCTGGGCCCAGTGGTGCACTCAGATCAGCGGGCCGTACCTGTTCCACTCTGTGCCCAACGACGTGCGCAACAACACCACCATGTGGGTGAACGAGTACAATCTGCTGGGCAGCACCCGCTCTCTGGGGTGCATCCGCCTCACCTGCCGGGACGCAAAGTGGGTGTATGACAACTGCGCCCTGGGCACCAAGGTAGACATCTCCTCTTGGGAGACCAGCGGGCCCATGGCAAAGCCCACCAGCATCAAGCTGGCCCCCGGCCACAGCTGGGACCCCACCGACCCCACCGCCTACTACCTCTGCCAAGCCCGCGGCTGCCATTAGCGGGCGCCCCGCAGGCAATTCGCGGAGCACGCTGGCACGCCAGCGTGACGCTGGACCCAATTCGCGAGGCACGCTGGCACGCCAGCGTGACGCTGGACCCAATTCGCGAGGCGCGCTGGCACGCCAGCGCTGCGGGGGTGCTAGCGGCTGGGTTTGTGGTCGCGGTTTGTAGGTGGCTACTGGATGCTAAGCTTTTTTAGGGGCTGTGGTGGCTGGTGGTTGCGGTTTGTAGGTGGCTGCTGGACGCTGAGCTTTTTTAGGGGCTGTGGTGGCTTGTGGTCGCGGTTTGTAGGTGGCTGCTGGACGCTAAGCTTTTTTAGGGGCTGTGGTGGCTGGTGGTTGCGGTTTTTGCAGCTGTGGGCCGACAGAGCTTTTGCCTGGATCTAGGTTGGCGGGCCCCCTTTGAAAAGCTGGGTCAGTCTGCTCCACCCGCTTGATTCTTTATAGAAAATGGGCGTTCATCCGCCCCGATATCAGAGAAAGGCTCCCGACTTTTGCCGGGGGCCTTTCTCTATGCGTTTTACCACATTATGAATCTGTTGGAAGAAGGAAACTGTCAACGGCTGCTTGCGGACATTCTTATATCCACTTGGAGATGTCTGTTACAAAGGCATAGGGGTTGGTCCGCATCTCCATCAATCCCACGGCCAGCAGGGCCCGGGCATCGATAAGGGTGGCGTTGGCCTTCAGCAGCTTGCCCCGCTTGATGTCCGGCTCCTCCAAAATGCCGCCAATACGCTGAAACTCCTGTCCCCAGCCAAATTCATCGCTGCCGGGATAGGTGCGCTCCTGCCCCTCCACCAGATAGGTCTGGGGCGGCGCGGGGCGAATCCACGGGGGGCGCACAATATCCTCTATCCCGTGCATAAAGGTGCAGCTTTCCAGAATGTCCCCCACAAACAGCAGCCTGCCCCCCACCACTGCCAGCTGCATAAAGGGCGAGTGGGGGCCTACCGCCGTGTCGTCCATGGCGTGGCCCACAGTGAGCCGGTGGGCCAGCCGCCCCCGGGCGCACACCGAATGGGTGGGATGCAGGCTGCGCTCCACCCCCGGCAGCTTCCAGAAGGTCCGGGGGAGCAGCCCCACACAGGGCGGGGTCTCCTCCCGGTCAAACACCGGGTGGTCCCGGGTGACATTCTCATAGGTCAGCGCCGGCATAAGCAGGGTGCCCTCAGGCCCCAGGGCCTGCTGCAAGGCGTCAATAACCTGCTCAGGGGTAAGGGCAGTGCCCAGGGCTTTCATGGAGGAGTGCACCAGCACCGCGTCCCCTTTGCATACCCCCAGGGCGTCCAGGTCATTCAGAAGCAGTTGGTAGTCTGACATAAAAACTCCTTTCCTGCCGCCGGCGGCTGACTGTTTTGTTGTGAGCTCAAAACTATGCTAACAAATTGCGAGAGTAAAATCAAGCAGTTTGCGAAATAATTCAAATTGGATTTGACACTATATACTATGCTCAAAAGGCATGAAAAGTCCCGCAGAAAACGCCCTGCCATAAGGCGGGGCGTTTTTGTGTTATGCTTTATTTCAGGGGGAGGATGTGGGCGTTGTAGTCGTATTGGGTTTCGGTCAGCTCCATGCCCTGAGCGTCCAGCCAATACCGCTTCTCATCGGCGTCCTTATAGACCAGGGACTCGTGCCAGGGGTTATCGGGGCTGGAGCTATATTTGCCGCTGGCGGACCAGACCCCTTCACCGGGGGCAATATCCTCGGGGTCGCCCCCCTCATATAGATAGGGCAGACCCAGGTCCTCCACTGCGGCGCGCTGCAAAATAGACTGGGCCTGACAGGTGACAATACCGCCCTGCAGGTCCATGCAGCGATTGAGCACCACGTCGCTTGCCGCGTCATAGAACAGGAACTGGCCCTCTACCGAGAAGCTCTGCCAGAACTGGGGGTTGCCCTCCTTGCTGGTGGCGGCTGACCGGGGGTAACGGGTGGTGCTGTTGATATAATCAGCCAGCGCCCTCAGCTTTTCCAGGTTCGACATGGAGTCGTTCCACAGCTGCTTCTCAATCCGCTCCCGGACCTTTTTGTAAAAGGCATGGTCAGCCTCGTCTGTGTCCCGGTTTTTGCCTGAGAGCGAATATACCGTGTCCAGTACCTGCCCATCCAGCCGTGCGGTGACCTTGATTCCCCGCAGGGCCGTGTTGCCGGTTACGACAATCTCAACGCCGGCCTTGGCCTCTATACTGGGATAGGCGGGGCCGTTGGTACAGGGGCCGGTGACCCTGGCAATACCGGCGATTTTCTCGGTGATGTTGACCCGGCTGCTCTGAACAGGACCGGGCGGGCAGTCCATATCCTCAAACAGCTTTTTATAGGCGGGCGGGGTAATGTCCTCCACCTCAAACTCAACCTGGTCCAGCCAGGCGTCGTTGCCGTCTGTATAGAAACTGATTCTGTACTCGTTGGAGGAATCCGGCTGTCTGCAATCATGTGCAACGTCCACCTTCATGACGTCGCCCTGGTCGTTCTCCTTGTACGAGGCAACAGCAAAGCCGCTGAGCGTCGGCTGCTCTACGGGAACCTCCGGAGCAGGACTGGGCGTAGGGGTCGGCGTAGGCGTGGGAGTTGGCGTAGGAGTAGGGGTTGATGTGGGCGCGGGGGTAGCCGTTGCCTCCGGCGTTGCGGTTGCGTCAGGCTTGGGCGTCTCAGCGCCCCCGGGGCCGGGGTCAGGGGTTTCTGTGGGGCTGGGGGTGGGAGTCTCTGCAGGGCCGGGAGTGGGGGACTCCTCCGGCGCGGCATAACGCTGGGCATAGGCATGCAGGAACACAGCCAGCTCCGCCCGGCTCAAACGCTTGCCGGGGCTGAGCATGTTGTTGCCTGTGCCGCTGATGAGCTTGTTTTCCAAAGCCCAGGCCATGGCGTTCCTCGCCCAGCCGGCGGTGCGGTCTCCGTCGGCAAAGCGGTCCAGCTGGGCCGGGTCGCCGGTCAGGTCCCGGTTCTCATACCTGGCATAGGCGTACAGAAAGGTCACCATCTGCTGGCGGTCCACTGTGTTCTCCGGGCCAAAATACCAACGGCCGTCCTCCAGGGTTTTTGTGCCGCTGACAATGCCGTTCTCCTTGGCCCAGCCGGCGGGGAACAGATAGTTGATGGGAGACAGGTAGGCAAAGCCCATATCCTCGGGCCCCTGCTCCATGGAGGGGGCCGCGTCTCCTCCGTCCAGCTGATACAGGGCGTACACCACCGACTTGCGGGGAGAGGGGTCCCCGGGCATCCAGGCGTCGGGGTCTTCAATCATGCTGTGCTGGGTGTTGAACTGGACCGCCTTTGCGGCCCAGCCCGGCGCGTCGCTGGTGGACGCGGCAGCAGGCAGGCCGGCGGGAATGGCCAGCGCCAAGGCCAGCGCCGCGGCTGCCAGCCGGGCAAATGGTTTTTTCATAGTGAGTTCTCCTTTCTGAAGGGACGATCTTTCTCTCATAAAACAATTATATACCTGCCTGTAAAAAAATGCAAGACTGTGTAAACGCCGGCAAGGGGCTTTTCCGAAACAGCCCCATGGCCCCCTCACGCCTGTCTCATAAATGTATTTATGCACAAAAGAGAGCTGCGAGCAGAAGAGAACAGGCCCTGACGGCCCGCATTTTACCCGAATCTCCCCTGTTCTCAGACTGGTAAAGCAGTCTATACTCATCGCAGCTTATGCAAGTTGTTAGTTTATGAGACGGGCATGTGGGCCCCTGCGGGAGTGTCCGCTTCGAGGAGTTTTTTCGTATTGCCCCGCCCGTGGGGCGGGGCAAT
This sequence comes from uncultured Oscillospiraceae bacterium, assembly GCA_910587835.1. Lineage (GTDB taxonomy): Bacteria > Bacillota > Clostridia > Oscillospirales > Acutalibacteraceae > Acutalibacter. The sequence goes on from CAJUNQ010000010.1 coordinate 25,067, forward strand.
ACAGATGATTATCTCTGTGGTTTGGACAATCCCGGCCCCTGCCTTCTGCTGGACAAACACGGCCCGCTGTGTTATAATGACCGGGAATTCAAGCGTGGGAGGGATCACCTTGCCAAATTACCGTAAAAACCGAAGCAGCCGGCCCCGTTTCCGCCGCTCTTACGGGCTGGGGCCTGTGGGAGGCCTCATTGTGCTGGTGCTGCTGTTCCTGCTGTCCAGCCGGCTCAATCTCTCCGGCAATGCCCCCGAGGGCGTGGGCTCTGTCCCCCTGCCCGAGGGCGGCCAGGGACAGAGCCTGCAGGTCTATTACCTGGACGTGGGCCAGGGGGACAGCCAGCTCATCCGCATCCCAGGAGAGAGCGGCTGGTTCCATGTGCTTATTGACACCGGAGAGTATCAGTATGCCGACGGCCTCACAGACTATCTCCGGGACCTGGGCGTGGAGCGCATTGACGCTCTGGTGTGCTCCCACCCCCACACAGACCACATGGGCTGTATGGCCCGCATCATCCAGCGTTTTGACATTGGCGCCCTGTACATGCCCCAGCTGCCCGAGGACAAGACCCCCACTACCACAGCCTACGAGAAGCTGCTGGACGCCGCGGAGGAGAAGAATCTCACCATTAACCGGCTGATGGAGGATGCCTCCATCGAGTCTCCGGCAGGCTCCCTGTTCCAGGTAATGGCCCCCCGGGTTGACGCGGACTGGGAGGGGGCCAACAACTACTCTGCTGTCATCCGGCTGGTGTATGGAGAGACCTCCTTCCTGTTCACCGGCGACGCGGAGGCGGAGAGCGAGGAGGTGGTGCTGAACGACGGTTATCTGCTGGACTCGGATGTGCTGAAATGCGGCCATCACGGTTCCAGCTCCTCCACCTCCCACCTGTTTCTGGCAGAGGTAGCCCCCCAGTTCGCGGTAATCAGCTGCGAGACCGGCAACCGCTACGGCCACCCCCACCGGGAGACCCTCGCGGCGCTGGACGCTGCCGGGGTCACTGTCTACCGCACGGATGAGGACGGGACAGTCTTGGCGGAGAGCAACGGGAACACGATCGCTTGGACGACCGGGCTGGAATCTGTCAAAGGAAAGGAGTAGGGAAATGTCGGCTGGAGAGTTTGAGCGCACCTTTGACAACGCGGCGGCGGAATATGACTCTGTCCGCCCGGAATACCCTCAGGCGCTGTACCGGGATATCCTTCGATATCAGCCGCTGGCAGGGGAGAGCCAGGCCCTGGAAATCGGCTTGGGCTCGGGCAAGGCCTCCGGGCCGGTTCTGGATACGGGCTGCCGCCTGACAGGCTTGGAGCCGGGAGGGAACCTGGCGGCTCTGGCCAGGAAGCGTTTGGGGCGATATCCCAATTTCACCCTGCTGGAACAGACCCTGCAGGACTATTCCTGCCCCGGCGGGGCCTTTAACCTGGTTTATGCCGCCACGGCCTTCCACTGGATTCCCGAGGAGTACGGCTATCAAAGGGTGTATGAGCTGCTGAAGCCCGGCGGGGCCTTTGCCCGGTTTGCCTATCACGCCGGACCGGACCGGCAGCGCGTGGAGCTCACACAGGAGGTGCAGGAGCTCTACCGCCGGTATATGAACGGCGGCAAGGGGGAATATGTGCCGCTGCGCCCAGAGGATGGGGAGAGGCTTTTAGCCATTCCGAAACAACATGGGTTTGTAGAGACAGAGTTTCATCTGTATGAGATGGAGCGGGATTTCACGGTACAGGAGTACCTGTCTCTGCTGACAACCTACCGGGACCATATGGCCCTGGACCCGGCCAACCGGGAGGGGCTGTTCCAGGGCATCTGCCGGGCCATTCAAAGGCACGGCGGGGTGATGACAGTGTATTACACGGTAGACCTGGAGCTGGCAAGGAAGCCGGCCGGCTGACCGCATGGGCCGGCATGGACAGCAATAAAGGCCCCATGCAGCGGACGCCCCGGGAGATTGCTGTCTGTTGCGGGCTTAGGGCTTGTTTGAAAAATCGAAAACGCCGTCTTTTTACCCAGAAGCAGCCATCTTCTGCGTCGAAAATCCTCGTAATACGCAAGTATTCCTTGCGGTTTTCTTCTTGAAGCTGACCGCTTCTGGTCAAAATTCCGTCATTTCCTCTATTTTCAAACAAGCCCTAAAGCTTTCACACATAAAAACGTAAAGGAGTCGATGGTATGCTGACCGAGAAGAAAAAGGAGTTCATTGAGTTCATGCTTTCCGCCGATGTGCTACGGTTTGGGGAGTTCGTCACCAAGTCGGGGCGCAACACCCAGTATTTTGTCAACACCGGCCTCTACCGCACCGGGGCCCAGCTCTCCCGGCTGGGGAGCTACTACGCCGCTTTGGTAAAGGATGCGGTAGGTGACGGCTTTGACGCCATGTTCGGCCCGGCCTATAAGGGCATCCCCCTGGTGTCCGCCTGTGCGCCGGCCCTGTGGCAGGACCACCGGATTGACAAGCCCTACTTTTTCAACCGCAAAGAGGCCAAGGACCACGGCGAGGGGGGCGTCACTGTGGGCTACCAGCCCAAGGACGGGGACCGGATCATTATTATTGAGGACGTGATCACCGCCGGCACTGCTGTGCGGGAATCCATGTCTATTCTTAAGGGCTGCGGCGATGTGAAGGTGACTGACGTGTTCATCAGCGTCAACCGCTGCGAGGTAGGCCAGACCCCCGGCAAGACTGCCATCATGGAGGTAGAGGAGGAGTTCGGCCTTAAGGTGCACCCCATTGTGACAGTGGCGGACATTCACGACTACCTGAAGGAGCAGGGAGACCCGGCTTTGGTCGCGGCCATGGAGGGCTACATGGACCGCTACTGCATTCTGTAGCCTATGCCCCGGTTTTTTGTTGACAGCCTGCCTGAGGGCGGGCTGTACCATTTGGAGGGGGAGGCCGGGCGGCACGGGGCCAAGGTACTGCGCCTGCGGTCCGGAGAGTCTGTCACCCTGTGCGATGGCACGGGGACGGACTGCCTCTGCACTGTGGCGGAGAACGCCGGGGACTCCCTGTGGCTGACAGCAGGGGATTCTGTCCCCAGCCGGGGAGAGGCCCGGACCCGGGTCACTGTGTGCCAGTGCCTGCCTAAGGGCGGCAAGCTGGAAACTGTGGTGCAGAAAGCCGTGGAGCTGGGGGCACACAGCGTCTGGCCGGTAGAGAGCCAGTTCTGCGTGGCAAAATGGGACCAGAAGGCGCAGCCCAAAAAGCTGGCCCGGCTGCAGAAAATCGCTCTGGAGGCCGCTATGCAGAGCGGCCGGGGCATGGTTCCCCAGGTGCTTGCGCCCGCGCCCCTTGCCGCCGCCTTGCAGATTGCCGCCGGTGAGGGCCATGTGCTGTTCCTTTACGAGCGGGCTGTCCTCAGTCTGAAGGAGGGCTTGAGGGACACAGGGGGCCGGTTGTTTGTGTTTATCGGGCCCGAGGGCGGGTTCGCAGAGGAGGAGGCGAAGCTGGCCCGGTCCCTGGGGGCGAAAATTTGCAGCCTGGGGCCCCGCATCCTCCGCACAGAGACCGCGCCCATTGCGGCCCTGTCGGCCGTGATGTATGAGAAGGGAGAGATGGAGCTGTGAAGCTTTCAGGGGCAAATGTGCTGGTTACCGGGGCCTCGGGGGGCATTGGCCGGGCCATTGCCCTGGCCTTTGGAGAGCGGGGCTGCGCAGTGGCGGTCCACTACAACACCCGGCAGCAGGAGGCGGAGTTCATCGCCCAGGCCATTCGGGAGAAGGGCGGTCAGGCCCTGGCCCTACAGGGGGACCTGACCCGGGAGGCGGACGTGGAGGAGCTGTTTGCCCGGATGGAGGCAGAGCTGGGTTCGGCGGACGTGTTGGTGAACAATGCGGGAACAGCCTGGCAGGGCCTGCTGACAGACATGAGCCTTGCCCAGTGGCGGCAGGTGCTGGACGCGGACCTGACCAGCGTGTTCCTCTGCTGCCGCCGGGCTCTGCCCCATATGATCCGGCAAAAGGGCGGGTGCGTCATCAATATCAGCTCCATGTGGGGGCAGCAGGGAGCCTCCTGCGAGGCGGCGTACTCGGCGGCAAAGGCAGGGGTCATTGGCCTGACCAAGGCGCTGGCCCAGGAGGAGGGCCCCTCGGGGGTGCGGGTGAACTGCATTGCCCCGGGGGTCATCGACACGCCTATGAACCGCCGCCTCACCCCCCAGGACATGGCCGCGCTGCGGGAGGAGACCCCGCTGATGCGCATTGGCGCGCCCGAGGATGTGGCTAGGGCAGCGGTGTTTCTGGCGGAGAACGAGTTCATCACCGGGCAGACATTGGGTGTAAACGGCGGGTTTGTGCTGTAGCTGGCAAAGGAGCCAGCGAGCGCAGACGCGCTGGTCTTGCGCGGCTGCGGAAGGTTTGCGAAGCAAAGCTTCTTCCCCTTGCGGAGCAAGGGGGCGAGCGTCCCTTCTGCTGCCGGTAAAGTCAGCTGGAAGAGCTTGCAGCTCTTCGGACATTGCACCCCAGGCGCGAGGTTGCGCGCGGCCTGCTTCAAAGCAGCGGACAGAGAGGAAAAAGCCTCCCCTTTTCAAACCGCCAGGCTTGCCTGGGGCAGAAAGGGGAGGCTTTTTCTGGGTGCAGCTCGAGATAGCAGGTCATTCGCTGTCTTTAGGGGTAGAGAACACGCCCTAGGCAAAGTCCTGCGTTCTTCGCCGGGGAGGCTGGCTTAGCCCTCTGGTTTCAGAATGTATTTCCCGGTAAACTGCATTACCAGGAAGCCCACCACGCAGGTCAGGATGATTTCAGGAATCATGTAGCTTCCATTATATAGCAGCGAGTAGAAGAATGCCAGGGTCTGGCCGTCCATACCTGCCAGCATGGGGGAGAAATTCACGTCCGCAAACTCGCTCCACAAAATCCACCCGGACAGGAAGGAGCAAAGATACCGCAGCAGGCCGCTGATAAGACACCCCAGGGTAAACGCCGCCGGGTCGCTTTTCAGCCTGCCCCGCAGCGCGCCGGCCAGCCCCAGCACAGTAAAGGCCAGCAGATAGTCCAGCAAAACAGACCCCACAATAGTGGCTCCGCTGATTCCCTTCAGGGCGTCCAGGCCGAACAGCAGCTGCAGCACGCTGTAGGCAAACCCAGCCCCCAGCCCCCATCGGGGCCCGCAGCGGTAGGCAAACACCATCACCGGCAGCATGGAGCACAGAGTGATGGACCCGCCATAGGGCAGGTTGAACACCTTGATGAAGGAGAGCACAGTCCCCAAGGCAATGAGGACCCCTGCCAGCACCAGGTTGGCCACCCGCGAGCTGTTTCTGTTCTGACTGTTGTTTTGACTCATGACACGATCTTCCCTTTCTGTTATGTATTTTGACTGGGCACAAAGGGAAAAATGAAAAGCGCCGCCTGGATATCCTCCAGACGGCGCGGAAGCTTCCTTCGACAAAGCCAGAGCCCCCACTGCCCGGGCCCTGCGCTGGCCGAAAAAATGAAACGCTTCCTCCGCCGGCATTACCCGGATCAGGTTCAAGGGTCTAAGCTCAAGGCTCCTCTCAGCCGGTTTCCCAGCTCCCCTTCTTTCATTTTTCAAATCTATTTTAACTTTTTCCAGGCAGATTGTCAATAGGGTCTTGCAATTTGGGAGGAAATCGTTTATAATGTTTTTATAAAGAGTTTATAAACCTCTGGGGGCGGTTTCATATGAAAGCAAAAGATTTGGCAAAGAAGCTGGGCGTTTCTCCCGCCACAATCTCTCTGGTGCTGAACAACAAACCCGGCATCAGCGACTCTCTGCGCAAATCCCTTCTGGAAAAGATTCAGGAGCTGGGCCATGAGGAGATGCTGTGCGACTCTTGCCGCTCCGGCGAGGCCCCGGGCGCCCAGCCCGCCAAAGAGGCGGCGCAGGTCCAGGAGGGGGGCTGCGCCTGCAAGGTGATCGCCTATATCATCTCCGATGATTTTTACGCTGACCGGAACGACCCATACAATTTCTTCTCTGGTGTTTTAGAGGGCGTGGAGGCCGAGGCCTGGGAAAACGACTGCTGTCTGGTGATGGTCCACACGAACCGCCTGAAAAACGTCACCCTGGCCGAGCAGCTGCGCCGCACCGGCAATGTGGTGGGGGCCATTGTCCACCCCTGCCGCCTTACCAAGCAGCTTGAGCGCGACATCAAGGCTGCGGACATCCCCTTTGTTTTTATGGACGGGGGGGGCTTTTTGGACAGCTCTGGCAGCTGGGAGCCCAGCAGCGTGTGCATCAGCAACCGGCAAGGGATGTATCAAGTCATCCGCTATTTAAAGGCCAAGGGCCATACGGAAATCGGCTTTGTTAACAGCGGCTGGCAGGGCGAGGTGCAGCTGGACCGCTTTCGGTGGTATCAGGCCGCTCTGCGGGCCTTTGGGATTACAGAGCGCCCAGAATACAATTATTGTGCGGGAAAAGAGAAGGACCTGCTTGAATATCAGGAGCTGGCCAGGCTTTTTGCCGCCGCCCCCCAGCTGCCTACCGCTTTGGTGTGCGAAGGCGACCGCCAGGCCTGGCAGGCCATTAAGGCGCTGGAGCAGATCGGCCTGCAGGTGCCGAAGGACATATCTGTCACCGGGTTCGACGACCAGCCCCTGTGCACCATGATTGAGCCCCGCATCACCACCATCCGCAACTCCCCCCAGCTGATGGGGCGGGAATGTGTGCTGATGATCAAAAACCTGCGCAGGCTCAAGGCATTGGGCGAGGAGGAGCCCTGGCTGCGCATTGAGCTGCCCGCCCGGCTGATTGAGCGGGACAGTGTGCAAGACCTGCGGGAAAAGCAGGAGGGAAGCCGCTGAATATTTCGGCTAATTTTGCCAGATTAAATCTGCTCCCGTGCAAAAATGTTGTCCTGAGAGAAAATATTAACTATTTTGTAATCAATGAACGCTTGACATCGTCCCAGAATGGGAGTATAATTCTCCATGGCTTCAGGCCTTGTGAGGCCAAAAGCCCTTGCAAGGCCCGTTTGAAAGGCCGGAGCCTGATCTCTTTTCTGTAACGCTCCCCGCTTTCAAACGGGCCCTGAAAAATACATTATACTACATTCAAGAAAGGTGATTTGTCATGAAAAAGAATCTCCTCCGGCTTCTGGCCGGCACAATGGCCGTTTCTATGGTCCTGTCCTTGACCGCCTGCGGCGGCGACGACAAGAGCAGCTCCAGCAGCGAGCCCAGCAGCTCTGTTAGCACTGCCAGCAGTGAGAACAGCAGCTCTCAGGTGGAGAGCGCCCCTGAGGAAAGCAGCTCTGAAGCGAGCAGCTCTGAGGCCAGCAGCGCGGCTGCCAATGGCAAGTATGCCTCCATCCAGGATTTCCTGGACGATCCCAGTGTGAAGAGCCAGCTGGACAGCATGATTGAGAGCCTGACCGCCGGCGACGACAGCATGGCTGTTAAGGTAGAGGGCCAGGACAACAAGCTGGTTTACACCTTCACCTTCGTGGGCGAGGAGTTCAGCGAGGAAGAGATCACCACCATGCACGACGCCTTGGAAGCCGGTATGGCCAGCCAGGCCGCTACCTTTGAGGGCATTGCCTCCTCCCTGTCCAGCGCCATTGAGGTTTCTGACCCCAAGGTTGTGGTGGTTTACGCTGCCGAGGATGGCACCGAGATCTACAGCCAGGAGTTTGACGCGAAGTAAACCCTCGCGTATCATAAAAAAGAGGCCCGGCCTTTTCAGGCGGGGCTTCTTTTTTATTGCAGAGTTCAGGTTTTGTTTGAAAAACAGGAAGAGGACAAGATCAGGGGCCTCTGTGGGTGTGTGTAGTCTGTATACAGGGGTCTATTGCTCGATACCTGGGTATTGCAAAGCGCTGGCGCCGGTCTTGCCTACAACACCCCACGGGGGTTCTGTGTACCTCCTTGCCCCTGGCCGGACTGCTCTGTCATGGGCAAAAACCACTGCGCCCAAAGGATAAGTTCTTTCTCAAATAGTCAAGGGACAGGCAAGCCATTGCGGCCCGCCTGTCCCTTTCTATACTGTGTACCCCGCGAACGGGAAGTAAAAGGCCGCCGCAATCAATGGCCTCTGTGCTTTGCCCTTCGCTTTTGCTGCTTCAGGTCAAACCGACGCTGCCTCTCGGCCTTGTGCTGCTCTTTGCTGGCTTGCTTTTTCTGGGCTTTCATCTCCTCACGCCGCATCTGCAACGCCTGCTGTGACCTGGTTCCCACACCAGAGGCCTGTAATTGCCTTTTGACGTTGCGCTGTCTCCGCTTGGGATGATCGGCCTTTTTCTTCCCCTCAGCCTCTATCGCCGGGCCGAACTTCAACCCATCGTAGTGTCTGAGGATAAAGTCCCAAACCTCCTGGTCCCTCGGCTCTGCCCCAAATGTAACCTTGCACACCGACAGCTTGCCCGCTGATACCCGTTCAAAAACACCAACCCAGAACGGCCCCTCAAAAAACACGGTGAGCTTTCCACCTTCTGTGACCATAACATTCCCTCCTGCAATGTGTTATGGGCAAAGAATGGACAACCCGGAGGGGCAGGTTACTTACCTCATCCATAGGATGAGACGGCCGGGCTACCTACCGGCTCTGGCATACCTTTTTAGATATACGTTGCGTTTTTATCTTTGTCATTTTATATCAAGCCTCTCGGCAAGATACTCTGCTTAATATTCCTCTGATTTGTTATTATCGTAAACGCGCTTAAAATTGTGCATGTCGATGTTAAACCGGGCAGTAAAGCCGTCTGGCTCAAAGGAGGGAAGCCCCTCTTTTGAACTGCGTAACGATACTTTCATTATAAAGCAACCCCCGCCGAAAAGCAAGCACTTTCCGGCGGGGGTTCGCCTTTTTATGGCAGACTGCCCAAAGCACGCGGCAGTTGTTGGATTCAGCACTCAGAGCTTACTTTTTCCGGCGCTTGCCCCGGGCGCGGCGCTTTTCCCGCACCTGAGCCACTGTCACGCCGCCCAAGCCTGCCAGAGAGCTCACGTTCAAGGTGCCCCAGAAAGCCATGGGGACGCCCCCGCCGGTTTTAGGCACAGACTTGGTGGGCTTCGGTGTAGGCGTGGGCTTAGCGGTGGGCTTCACCGTTGGGGACGGTGTGGGAGTAGGCGTTGGGGTCGGGGTAGGCGTTGGCGTAGGGGCAGGGGTCTCCGTGGGGTCTGGGTGGGCGCTGGCAAAGGGGTTGTCATTGTCCTCAATATCAAACTCATCGTCTGGCGTAGGCGACGGCTCCAAGCTGGGAGAAGTCTCCGGCGTAGGCTCGGGGCTGGGCTCCTGAGTAGGCTCCTGGCTGGGCTCAGGCGAGGGTTCTGCGCTGGGCTCAGGACTGGGGCTTGCCGTAGGCGCAGGAGTCAGGGTGGGAACCGTGACAGGAGGCGGAGGAACCGGAGTGGGCGTGGGCATAGGCTCAGGCTCCTGCTCCGACCGGTAGTATTTCAGAATGAGGATCTGGTCCCCCTCCACGGTAGGCTCCACATGATCCATGTCCACCCGCTCTGAATATGCGGCGTCACTGTCCATTTTTCCCTGAAGCCAGCCAAAGCAGGTATAGGTATGCTCCACCGGGGTTTCGCCTGGAGGGTAAATGGTGGGAGTAAACCGCCTCAGCTCCGCCACGGCCTTGGCCGTAAATTTTTCGCCCAAGGGGGCGGTGATGGTCTCAATCTCCCTGCGGCCCTCAAAGATGCTGCTGTTGTTCCGCAGGTAATACTCATGCACCACCTTGTAGGTGCCCTCTACAGGCTTTTCCTCCTCAGGGGTGTATACATAGCGCAGAATAATGATCTGCCGCCCGTCTCTGGTGGCTTGGACGGAATTCATAGCGGCATCCGGCTGGTGGTTGATAATCTCGGTCTGAAGAAGCCCCTCGGCTGCCTGGTCCTCTGCGGCGGCTGCCGCTACTGTGTCTGGGGCTGGGCCGGGGTCCGGCGACCAAAGCTCCATAGGGTTCAGGAAGCCTGCGATGGTGTAGAGCTTGCCGTCCCCAGGAAAAGCATCCAGAGGCGTGTCGCCGTCCAGGATAATCTCATAGGGCGGTTCGGTGGGACCCGGGCTGGGAAGGACCGGTTCCTCGGGGGTGGGCGCAGGCGTGGGCTCCGCGTCCGGGCCGGCGTCAGGATCCAGGCCGGGGGTCATGTCAGAGGGGGCGTCCGGCGCGTTGCTGGGCTGGGCGTCCGGGTCAGGCTCAGGACCGGCGTCAGGCTGGGCGTCCGGGTCAGCGTCCGGCACCGGGACGGGAGCCGCATCCGGGGCATTGTCCGGAGCGTCCCCGGTCTGGGGGACCGGGTCGGGCTCGGGGCTGAGGTCAGCATCCGGGCTGGCTGTGGGTTCCTCTCCGTCAGGAGCCTCCGGGTCAGAGTCCGGGTCGGGGTCTGGGTCAGGTTCCTCTGCATCATCCTCGTCTGACTCCTGAAGCACATCCTCCGGCTCACCGTAATACTGCACTCTGCCATAGGCGTCTTCCACATGGCGATATTCACGGCCCTTGTAGAACAGCTCCCAGTCTACATCCTCGGCTAAACAGGAAGAGCTGTCCAGCGGCTGGCCAGAGATGGTTTCGTATTCGCTGTAACCGTCCAGGTTTCTGGGGTCGACAAAGTCATGGTAATACTCGTGGATGACATGGTACGCTCCCTTCTCCTGAGAGAAGTGGTTGGTAACCTTTATAGAGGACTCGCTGCCGCCTGTGATAGAGATGTAGGAGCTGTTGCTGTATTTCAGGTGGAAGCCCGCCGGACTGGAATCGTCAAGGGAGCGGATGCCGTAGACGCCGGGGGTCAGGTCCTGCCAGACCTTGGTCTCTCCGGCGTGCAGAGCAACCCGATCCAGCTCGTCTCCCGTCTGGTTTTGCAGGGCAAAGAGATAAAGCCGCCCGCCGTCGGTGGTTCCCTCTTTATTGTCGGGCTTGGTCACGCTCACCTGGCCGTGGCTGCCCATCAGGGTGACTGTGGCATACGCGCCTGAATGCACAAAGCTCTGCTTGTCGCTCAGCTCCAGGGAAAAGGTCTTTTTGGCCGGGGCTGTCTTGGTCTGCACTACGGTGCAGCTGCCTTCAGCCAGGCCCTCCAAACGCTGGGTCTCTCCGGCTCCCAGGGTGACGGACCTCTCTGCCCCTGCTGAATCTGTCGCGGTAAAGGTGTACAGGTTGGGGTCGCTTTCACCATCGGGGGCGGCGGGCTTGGTGATTTCCAGCCAACCCTGGTCATCGATTTCAAAAGTGTGGGATTTATAGCCATCCTCATCATTGATATTTGAATTCTCTATTTTTTCTTTAGTGTGTTCGTCCCATTGAACACGATATTTCGTATTTGCCAGGTTGAGTCCAGTAGCACTTGTTTCGGAAAGCGCAGTTATGACCACTTTACTTCCCGGCTTGATATACGGCTCATATACATTGCCGTTTGAAAGCTTAAACTCGGTATTTAATAAAGTATACTTCTCGCTGGTACGATTGGAGAAAGACCGATTAATCACATCCCAGCTGTCGGCGCCCTTCTTTTTCCATGTCGCCTGTACCGTTACCTTATACTTGACACCTTCTATCGACTTGTTTGTGTCAAAATCACGCAGAGGGCCAATTCTGAGATTGTCAGCATAATCACATGTGGAGTTAACTATTGCAAATGGTTTCTTAGTATAATTAGCATAAGCGTAATATTTGGGTATCGTCTTAGCTTTCCGCAACACACTGACAGCAAATTCTCCCGTACCTTTATAGGGCACGCCCTCAATCGTCCAGGTCCCCTTGTCCAGGTTCTCCATTGTGACGGTTTCGCCGGGGTCCAGATAGAGTGAGCGCGAGTCCTTCTCATCCTTGCTTCCCACCTTAGAGGCCACATAGCGGAACTTCCGGCTGGGTTCACCCTCGCCCAGCTCCGGCGCGGTGAGCTTTGCGGTGGCGTTTTCGCCGTCCACCGTAAAGGACGCGGTCTCTCCGGGGGCTACCGACAGGGCCCTTTGCGTGGACTTTTCCACCCCCATGCCATCCGGGGCCTTCAGCTCGTCAATCGTATACTCTCCCTGGTCCAGGCCGGTGAGGGTGTAGCTCTCCCCCGGGCCAAGAGTAGTGCCGTTGTCCGGCACGGTCTTGGAAAACGAATCGGGACCTGTCACCTGATAAGCGCAGGAGTAGCCAGCGTTGGCAGGCCGGGTGAGCGTGATGGCGCCGCCGCCCACTGTGGCGTTCAGCTCCACCTTGGCAGAGGTGTCCAGAACCGTCCACTGGGCTTCGGCGGTGGGAGTTGTCACCTTCCAGCCATTGCTCAACTCAAGGCCCTTTGTCTTCTCAATTACCTTAACCTGGGCGGCGTTGTCAAAGTCAACCGTGGCCTGGTAACCCTCGTCACGCTTCAAGGTAACTGTCTTGTCGACATCCCCGCTTTCTTCTCCCATAGAGTACAGCTTCCCCGTTATCTGAAAGGTGTACTCCTTGTTTTTGGCCTCCTCCGGCGTGCCGTCAGCAAAAAGCTTTTCCAGCGTGAGGACATAAGAGGAGCCGCCTCCCTCTGCCAGGGCCACCACCCCCAGGGTCAGCAGAACCATCAAGACGATCAAAACAGAACGAAACAGTCTGGTCCCTTTTCCATTTGGTTTCTGTTTCATGTCAATCCGAAGCCTCCTTACACAAGATCTTCCTGTCATTTATACGCTTCAGCCCAACCGGGCATTGACTGCCTTTGCCAATTCCTCCATGCGGCCCTGCAGGTAGGGGCCTGGGCACAGGGTGTCCGGGTCCAGCATCCGGTGGGTGGTCAGGCTGCCCTCCGGCCCGCCGGTAAAGCGGAGCTCCTTGATGCCGTTGCGCCGGCAGATGTCTGTACACAGGGCGGTCAGGGCCTCAAAGCTGGCGTCGCTTACATGCCAGTCGCCGCCGGTCTGGTCGTTGGCCACCTCAATGGTCACGGCCCGGCTGTCGTTCTCCTCACTGGCAGAGGTCCAGGCCTGGTCAGCCTCCTCCACATACAGGGCCACCCGCCCAGCAGAGTCAATGGCGTAGTTGGACGAGGCCTGCCGGTCCCACTCCCCGAAGGAACGCCCCAGCTCCTCCAAAGAGAGGTCCCCGGCCATATGATGAACGGTGATCTTCTCAATGGGGTTCTCTCTGGGGAAGGTTGCGTTGGGGGAGAGATAGACGTACTCAGTCAGGGGGCTGTTCCGGGCGACCACCTGGGCGGTCTCCTCTCCGGTGAGCTCCCGGCCCACCAGCTCGGGCAGACGAAAGGAAAACGCCGCGCACAGGGCAAGCACCAAGCCGGTCAGCAGACAGAAGCCCCCCAGCAGCACCCAGACCCGGCGGCGGTTCTTAGGCGTGCTCATCGCATCACCCCCACCCAATAGTACAGCTGCCAGGCAAATATCAGGCCGCAGCCGGCAAAGCTCAACCGCAGAGCCAGAGGGCTCAAGGTCCTGCCCCGCTCCCGGGGCCGGCCTGCCGTCACTACCCCAAAGGCCAGCACCCCCAGATAGAAGAAGCTGGTGTCTATCAGGTTGTGGGCAAAGAAAGCGGCGGCCTCGCCATTCTGGGCTGGGCTATGCCCCTTGCGGCAAAAGCGCAGCGCCGCCACGCCCAGCAGGCAGGCGGCAGGCCACCCCAGCTCCACTGCCACATGCAGGGGCACATTGTGAATGTGCCAGGTGTTGAAGTATTTGCCACCGTCCGCCAGGTCCAGGCCCCGCCATTGGTAGGGGCCCACCCCCAGCAGCGGGTGGGCGGTGAGATATTGCGCGCCGCTGGCCATCATCTCCAACCGCTCAGGGAAGGTGCTCCATGCGCTGGGGCGTACTGCCACAGCTCCCCCTGCCACCAGCAGGCCCAGGGCTGTGATCAGCAGAGCCATCCGGGGCAGGTCCCGCAGAAAGCTCCGTACCTGTCCCCACCAGGCGGTAAGCAGTCCGGCGTAGCCCAGCACCAGCAGAGAGGTCCAGGGTACGCTGGTGTGGGTGACAGTGAGATACAGCAGCAGGCCTGTACCCATGCCCAGCACTATCCCGGCCAGGGTCCGGCAGAGAGCGGCAAAAGCCGCCCGAGGGCCCACCCGCTGCTTCCACTGCCAGAAGAGGACCAGCAGACCTACCCCCATAGCAACAAAGCTGCCCATGGAAAGAGTCAGCGCCAGAGCGGTCAGAATCACCGGCTCCAAACGGGAGAGCGCCCCTGCCCAGGGGGAAGGGGCGTCCTCCTGCAGGTCCAGCTGCACGAACCAGCCCAGCGTCAAAAACATGCCCATGGCATTGGGATTGCCCAGCAGGCCTCCCAGCCGTCCGGCCCGGCCATAGGCCACGCCGCAGAACACAAACCAGCCCAGACCCAAAACCGCGACTCCCGCTGCCAGCACAGCGCACAGCCGCCGGAGCAGCAGCCGGTCCTCCTCCTTCAGGCAGGCTGTCAGAAGATAGAGCGCCGGGACCACCAGCTGCACCCCGCCAAAGCCCGCAAAGAGACTGCCATAAGCAGCCAGCGAGGAGAGCATAGCGGCCAACACATACAGCGTCATAGGCGCCAGCGTCCACAGGTCGGCCCGGGCCTCCCCCTGAGAAAGCCCAGCCGTGCAGAGCAGCAGCCCCAGGGCGCTTACCGTAAGCCCGTCGCCCACCCCGACCCGGGCCAGCAGCACCAGGGCCAACAGGATACAGACCACAAGATAGTGGTCGCTGAGGTTGGAAAGTCTCTGCCGGATATGGATGAAAAGCCCCCCTCCCCAGGTCCAAAGGGCAGAATCTCCCTCTTGGTTAAGTATATATTTAGATTATAGCACTCTTGTTTCTTTTTCGCAAGGATGCCAGTAAAAAATCGGTCATTGTCCGCTCCCGTTTTGTAACCGGAAAGGGAACAGAAACAGCCCTACGCCCTCCGCCTGCTGCGTTGGATCAATTCAGCCAAGACACTCGGCCAGGAGGACTGGTTCGGTCGACAGAACGCCGCCCAAGGGCATACTTCCCTTGGGCGGCGTTGGTCATCTATTTAGAGCCTATCCCGCTGAGGCAGGCGTCAGTCCTCCTTTTTCTGGCTCTGGAACTGCTTCATGGCCTCCTCCATGGTCAGCTTCATCTCCAAAGTGCAGGACTGCATTTCCAGCCCGGTCTGGGCCGGGAAGAAGCGCAGGTAGAAGTTGCCCGAGAATACCATTACGTTCAGCTCCACGGTCTGCCAGTCCCGCTGAGCCCCGGTAAGGGTGGTGGTGCCCAGCAGGCTGTGGTCCTGGAACACGGAGAGGGGCAGCTGGCTCACGTCGTTGCTGTCCGTGCTGCGTAGCACCATGCGCAGGGTGTAGACCCCCTGCTTCTGAACCGACACCCCGAACCGGGTGTTGTCCCCCTTGTTCAGGCTGATCAGGCCCACGTCCATCTGCACGGCATCATTCTCGTCCGCCTCTACAAAATGGATATCTGCCGCGCTGCCGTCGTCCAGAGAGGGGGCTTCGCTGAGCTCCTTGTCCAGCTGGGTCTCCTGGCCCCGCAGCCGGAGCAGGGCCGGGGACTGAAGCAGGAACCGGCAGATATTCTCCGCGCACCGCTGGAAGTCTCCCCGGCTGACTGTGCCCTCTGCCAGCCCCTGGGCGGAGTTGTCGTTGCCGGAGTTGGCCCCGGCGTTGGTGTTCACCATATACAGGTCGTTCTGGGCCCGGACCATGGCGGCGGTGTTGGTGCGCTGGCCCTCCTGGCCCTCGTCGTTGCACTTGGCCCACCAGTCGGTCATCACCTGGCCCTCAAAGCCCCACTGGCCGCGGAGGATGGTGGTGAGCAGGTCGTAGTTGCTGGCCGACCAGAAGCCGTTGACCGGGTTATAGCTGGTCATGATGGACCGGGCCTTGCCGGCCTTAACGGCAATCTCGAAGCAGCGCAGGTACAGCTCCCGCAGGGCCCGCTCGGAGACCACAGCCTCCACGTCGTGGCGATGGAACTCCTGGCTGTTGCAGGCAAAATGCTTGATGGTGCCTGTGACCCCATACTTGTGCATGGCGTTCAGCTGGGCGGCGGCCATGCGCCCGGTGAGCAGGGGGTCCTCGGAGAAATACTCAAAGTTCCGGCCGTTCAGGGGGTGGCGGTGGATGTTGATGCCAGGGCCCAGCAAAGTGTCCACCTTGTTTTTGCGCAGCTCCAGGCCGGCGTACTCATACAGCTCGCCCACCAGCTGGGTATTGAAGGTGCAGGCCTGGCAGGTGCCGTTGGGCATGGCGAAGGCCCGGGTGCCGCAGTCCATGCGGATGCCGCTGGGGCCGTCGGCGCAGCAGCCGGTGGGGATGCCAAAGTCCACCAGCCGTTGGGTGACTCCGCCGAAGGCTCCCGCCGTGCCGGGGGTCACCTTGGGGGAGCACATGCCCTCGCCCCGCACCATGCACACCAGGTCCTCGTCAGAGAGCTGGGCCACAAAGTCGGACAGGGAGGCCTTGCCGTCGGCCACATCCCCCAGCTTCCAGCCCTTGTCCCCGGTCTGGGGGTACTCGGGAGCCATGTGGGCGCTCCGGCGGTCTGCGGGACTGACGGTGCGCAGAGGGGCGGGCTCCCAGTCCTTGGCGAACACGCCGTTCTCCGCCGGGCCGGGGCGCAGGCGTTCAAAGGCTGTCACAGGGGCCATGGCCTCCTCCAGCTGCTCCAACACCTGCTCCTCCAGGGTAACGCTGCCCACAGGCTGGGCGGTACGCACATCGGTGCCGGCAAAGAAAGCGTACTCTCCCGCCTCAATCACCCAGGCTGACTTGTGGCCGGTCGCGCCGCTGTCGTCATAGGAGGCCAGCAGGTCCACCGAGAAGGTGAAGTCCAGGGACGCGCTCTCGCCGGGGGCCAGCTCCGGGGTCTTGCCAAAGGCGCACAGCACCCGGGCGGGCTTGCCCAGCTTGCCCTGGGGCGGCGCACAGTAGACCTGCACCACCTCTTTGCCGGGGACGCTGCCTGTGTTGGCAACCTGGGCCGAGAGGGTGAACAGCTTGTCAAACCGCACGGGCTGGGGCTTTACCTCAAACTGGGTGTAAGAGAGGCCGAAGCCGAAGGGGTACAGCACCCGGTCCGGGGCAAAGGTCTCAAAGTAACGGTAGCCTACATAGATATCCTCGGCATAGACATTGCGGCTCTCGCTGCCGAAGTTTCCAGCAGCGGGGCAGTCGGCAATGTCCACGGGAATGGTGTCGGACAGCTTGCCGGAGGGGCAGGCCTTGCCAACAAGCACATCGGCGGTTCCCAGACCGCCCTCCTGGCCGCCCTGCCACACATACAGCACTGCGCCGGGCTGATATTCCTCCACCCATTTCATATCCAGAATGCCGCCGGTGTTGAGCACAACAGCCACCTTGTCAAAGGTCTTGCACACCAGCTCCAGCACCTGGCGTTCGGCCTGGGCCAACAGGTAGCTGCCCTCCTCCGCCGAGCTGTCCTTGTCCTCGCCGGCGGTGCGGCCCAGAATAATCAGCGCGGCGTCGTTCTGGCCGCTGAGCTTTTTCACCAGGTCCGGGTCCAGGGGCATCTCCTCCTGATACCAGGGCTCTGCTGCCCAGCCCTGGCCCACGTCAAAGGGGTGGTCCTGCAGCCAGGCTTCGTAGACTGCCTTGAGCTCTTCGTCCACCTGCACCTGGCCGGAGGCCTCCAAAGCCTCTGTGATGGTGGGCACATGGGCCGTGTTGACCAGACCGCCGGAGCCAGTGCCGGACTTATAATAGTTGAACTGGCTGCGGCCGAACACAGCGACCCGTGCGCCGGGGGCAAAAGGGAGCACCGGGCCCTGGTTGCGCAGGAGGACAGCGCCCTCGGCCACCGTCTCGCGGGCCTTGGCCGCGTAGGCCTGCAGGTCGAATTGTTTCAGTTCCATGGAAATTCCGCCTTTCTGTTGAGTTTTCGGGGGGGATCAGGAGATGATTGTAGGTAATATTATACTACAAACTGGGGCGGTTGACAATAGAAAAATAATAAAGATGGGATGGAAGTGCCGCTTGTTCTCTGAATGTACCTCCGGGAAACAGGACGCTCGGAAGCTTTTGCTCCGCAAATCTTCCGCAGCCGCCAAGACCGCGCGTCTGCGCTCGCTGGCATCTGACGGGTATGCTGAAGGTATTCTTCTCTGAATTTGCCGGCAGCAATCAGTCCGCTGGTCTCCCTTTGGTCGACCGCGCTAAGTTCGACTTGCCTGCGGCATCCGACTTGCCTGCGGCAAGTCGACGGCGGCGCAGCCTTACCCCGTCCTGACCACTCTGGGTAGGTAGACTTCTGCCTCGCACCTTTGCTTTCTGCGCCGCCTAAGGTCAAGGTCGTGGGGCTCTGCCCCACACCCTGCAACCTTTGAAAAGGTTAACGAAACTTTTTGTTCGCGCTCTTTTGCTTCTTCTTCGCTCTGGCTTTTTCGCCCGCGTTGTCAGTTTTTCGTTTCCCCCTTTTCTTCTTCCCCTTCTTGTGCTATAATACCCCCATAAGCAACCCGCCAAAATGGAGGTATTTTCTATGGTCACTCGTGTTTTTGTTGAAAAAAATCCCGGCTTCGACGTGGAAGCCCAGGGTATGCTGGCCGACCTGCGGGACAACCTGGGCCTGCACCGCCTGCAGCGCGTCCGCATTCTCAACCGCTACGATGTGGAGGGCCTTACCCCCGGCCAGTTCGCCCTGGCCCGCGACACTATCCTCTCAGAGCCCAACATGGATACCGTCTATCCCGCCGCTTTTGTCCTTCCCTCAGAGTACCAGGTCTTTGCCATGGAGTATCTCCCCGGCCAGTACGACCAGCGGGCCGACTCTGCTGCCCAGTGCGTCCAGCTGCTCACCCAGGGGGAGCGTCCTGCGGTGGCCAGCGCCAGGGTCATCGGCCTGCTGGGCGGCCTCTCTGCCGAAGAGCTGGACAAGGTGAAATCCTATCTCATCAACCCCGTGGAGTCCCGGGAGGCCTCTATGGACCTACCCGACAGTCTGGACCTGAACGCCCCCGAGCCCGCCAATGTGGCCCGGGTGGCTGGCTTTACCCAGTGGGAAGACGGGGAGATGAAGGCCTATTATGACAGCATGGGCTTTGCCATGACCCTTGACGACCTGTGCTTCTGCCGGGACTACTTCCGGGACGAGGAGCGCCGGGACCCCTCTGTCACCGAGCTGCGGGTGATCGACACCTATTGGAGCGACCACTGCCGCCACACCACCTTCCTCACCCGGCTGCACAGCGTCGACGTGGAGGACGGCCCTTTGAAGCAGGCTGTGGAGCAGGCCCTGAAGGAGTATCTCTCTCTGCGGGAGGAGCTCTATGGGCCGGACACGGACCGGCCTGTCTCTTTGATGGACATGGCCACCATTGGCGGCAAATACCTGCGGAAAAAGGGCCTGTGCCCAGACCTGGATGTAAGCGATGAGATCAACGCCTGCTCCATCGAGGCCCCTGTCACCATTGACGGCCAGACCGAGACCTGGCTTATTCAGTTCAAAAACGAGACCCACAACCACCCCACAGAGATTGAGCCCTTTGGCGGCGCGGCCACCTGCCTGGGCGGGGCCATCCGGGACCCTCTGTCCGGCCGGGCCTATGTGTACCAGGCCATGCGTGTCACCGGCTCGGGAGACCCCACCCTGCCCTTTGAGAAGACCCTCCCCGGCAAGCTCCCCAGCAGGAAGATCACCACCGGCGCGGCGGCGGGATATTCCAGCTACGGCAACCAGGTGGGCCTTGCCACCGGCCAGGTCACCGAGCTCTACCACCCCGGCTACACGGCCAAGCGTCTGGAAATCGGCGCGGTCATCGGCGCGTCTCCCAAGAGCAATGTGCGCCGGGAGGAGCCCGCCCCTGGGGACATTGTGGTGCTGCTGGGCGGCGCCACCGGCCGGGACGGCATTGGCGGGGCCACAGGCTCCAGTGTGGCCCACACCAAAAAGTCTGTGGAGGTCTGCGGCGCCCAGGTTCAAAAGGGCAACCCGCCCACCGAGCGGAAGATTCAGCGGCTGTTCCGCAATGCCCAGGCGGCACGGCTGATCAAACGCTGCAACGACTTCGGCGCAGGGGGCGTGTGCGTAGCCATTGGCGAGCTGGCCCCTGGCCTGCAAATCGACCTGGATCAGGTCCCCAAAAAATATGAGGGCCTAGACGGCACGGAGCTGGCCATCTCCGAGAGCCAGGAGCGCATGGCTGTGGTGCTGGCCCCGGAGGATGTGGACGCCTTCAAGGCCCTGGCCGCTGCCGAGAACCTGGACGCCCAGAGCGTGGCAGTGGTCACTCAAAGCCCCCGGCTGCAGATGCAGTGGCGCGGAGACCGGGTGGTGGACCTGTCCCGGGCATTTTTGGACACCAACGGCGTCACCCAGAATGCCAATGCCCGTATTACCGCCCCCCAGGGCAGCTGCTACCTGACCAGCCTGCCGGAGGCTCTAAAGGGCAAGTCCGGCACAGAGGCCCTGCTGGCCAACATGGCCCGGCTGGAGGTCTGCGGCCAGAAGGGGCTCTCTGAGCGGTTTGATTCCAGCATTGGCGCAGGCACGGTGCTTATGCCCTTTGGCGGGGCGTATCAGCTCACCCCCGAGGAGGCTATGGCCGCCCGGGTGCCTGTGCTCACCGGTGAAACCGACGACGCCACGGCCATGGCCTACGGCTTCATCCCTGGGGTGTCCAGCTGGTCCCCCTTTATGGGCGCGGCCTATGCGGTAGTAGAGAGCCTCTCCAAGCTGGCCGCCATTGGGGCCGACCCTCTGAAGGCCCGGCTCACCTTCCAGGAGTATTTCCCCCGGCTCCACGACGACCCCGCCCGCTGGGGCCAGCCCGCCGCTGCCCTGCTGGGGGCTCTGTCCGCCCAGACCGGTATGGGCCTGCCTGCCATTGGCGGCAAGGACAGCATGTCCGGCTCCTTTGAGGACCTGGACGTGCCCCCCACGCTGGTGAGCTTTGCCGTGGCCATGACAAAGGCCAGCCGCACCCTGTCGGCCTGCGTCAAGCGCCCGGGCGCAAAGCTGGGCCTGCTGCCCGTGCCCACCACTGCTGACGGTATGCCGGACTGGGAGAAGCTGAAGAAGCTCTACCGGCAGGTACTGGCCCACATCCACTGTGGGGACATTACTGCCGCCGGAGTGGTCCGGGAGGGCGGCGCGGCTGCCTGTGTGCTGCGCATGTGCTTTGGCAATCAGCTGGGCTTCAAGTTTGAGCAGGGCCTCTCCCCACAGACCCTCTACGCTCCCCTTCAGGGCGCGCTGGTGGTGGCTGTGTCCCCTGAGGCTGAGATGGAATACGGCCAGCTGCTGGGCCACACCACCGGCAGCGGCCAGGTGGAGCTGGACGGCGAGAAAATCTCCATAGACAAGCTGACTGCCGCCTGGATGGGCGCCCTGGAAAAGGTCTTCCCCAACCAAGCTGCTTTGGCCCCGCTGCCCGCCGACGTGCCCCTGTACACCCAGCGCAGCGCAGCCGCCCCGGCGATCAAGGCGGCGCGGCCCCGGGTGGTGATTCCCGCCTTTCCGGGCACCAACTGCGAGGTGGACTCGGCCCGGGCCTTTGAGAAGGCAGGGGCCGAGGCTGAGGTGCTTATTGTCCGCAACCTGACCCCGGCAGACATTGAGGACACCATCCGGCGGTTAGAGCAGGCCATCCGCCGCAGCCAGATGATTATGCTCCCCGGCGGCTTCTCAGGGGGCGACGAGCCGGAGGGCTCGGGCAAATTCATTGCCACCACCCTGCGCAACCCCCTCATTGCCGACGCGGTCACCCACCTGCTGGACCAGCGGGACGGGCTGATTCTGGGCATCTGCAACGGCTTCCAGGCGTTGATCAAGGTTGGGCTGGTGCCCTATGGCAAAATCACCCCGCCGGACCCCAAGGCCCCCACCCTCACCTTTAACTCTCTGGGCCGGCATGTGTCCCGCATGGTATACACCCGGGTGACCAGCGTCAAATCGCCCTGGCTGCGGGGGGTACACGCCGGGGACGTCCATACCATTCCCGTGTCCCACGGCGAGGGCCGGTTTGTGGCAGACCAGGCGGCGTTGGAAATGCTCATTGCGGGTGGGCAGATTGCCACCCAGTATGTGGACCTGGACGGGGCCGTCAGCGGGGACATTGTGTGGAACCCCAACGGCTCGGTGTGCGGCATTGAGGGCATCACCAGCCCGGACGGCCGGGTGCTGGGCAAAATGTGCCACTCAGAGCGCCGGGGCCGGGAGCTGTACCGGAATGTCCCCGGCCACAAGGACCAGAAGCTGTTCAAGTCCGGCGTGGAGTATTTCCAGTAATCCGAACTCACCCTGTCTTCTGGTCTCATTAAGGAGCCATACCTTTGTGAGCGAATCCGTATCAATAGAAAAAGCCCGAGGGCTGCGTCAGGGCACGCGGCCTTCGGGCTTGCTTTTTGGTTGTTTTGTTGGCGTACTGTCAGGCCTTTTTGCGGCAGTTCTCCGGGGGTTGCGCTGTCCTCCTATCAAAAAATGCCCCGGTTATACTTGAACTGCGCGTACAGAATGAAGCCCAGTCCCACAGCCAGCCCCGCCGAATCATAAAGAAAAGTGTCTCCAAGTGGAACTGCGCCAAATCCGTATCAATAGAAAAAGCCCGAGGGCCGCGTCAGGGGGCGCGGCCTTCGGGCTTGCTTTTTGGTTGCTTTGTTGGCGTACTGTCAGGCCTTTTTGCGGCAGCTCTCCGGGGGTTGCGCTGTCCTATCAAAAAATGCCCCGGTTATACTTGAACTGCGCGTACAGGATGAAGCCCAGTCCCACAGCCAGCCCTGTCAGAATGATAAAGAAAAGTGTTTCCAAGTGGAACAGCATCAGAAGGACCGCAGTTAAGACAATGGACATACCGATTGCCAGCGTGCCAAGCCCCATAAGCCGTCCATACCTGGGCGCGTCCTCTGGGCTGACTTTGCGCCGGTGGTACCTGTGCACTGTGGCAGGGTTTCCCCTCAGGCCCGGGATGCTCACCAATACCAGGAGCAGCCCCATGATCAGCAAGGGCGAATATTTCATTTCTGTCCCTCCTTGTCCTCCCCATCCGGGGCCCAGTCGGGCAGGGGCGGCGGGCCCTTTTTACGGCCTGCCTTTCGTTTGCGGACGCATTCTGTCAGCAAAAACTCAATCTGCCCGTTAATGGAGCGGAAGTCGTCCTCCGCCCACTCCGCCAGTTCCTTCCACAGGCTGGGGGAAATCCGAAGCAGGAGCTGCTTTTTGGACTTGTCGTTCTTTTCCTCCATGGGTATCCCCCCGGTCTGTTAATAGATCGAGCCGCTGTTAACCACAGGCTGGGCGTCCTTGCTGCCGCAAAGCACCACCAGCAGGTTGCTGACCATTGCGGCCTTGCGCTCATCGTCCAGGTCTACCACCTGGTCGGCGTTCAGCTGGTCCAGGGCCATCTCCACCATGCCCACGGCCCCCTCCACAATCTTTTTGCGGGCGGCCACAATGGCCTCGGCCTGCTGGCGCTGCAGCATGGCGGCGGCAATCTCCGGGGCATAGCTCAGGTGGGTGATGCGCACCTCCAGAATCTCCAGCCCGGCAATGGCCACCCGCTCCTGCAGGTCCTGGGTCATCATGGCGGCAATCTCCTGGCTGCTGCCCCGCAGGGTCTTCTCGTTCTGGTCCTCCTCGTCAAACAGGTCGTAGGGGTACATGCGGGCAATGTTGCGGGTGGCAGAGTCGCACTGGGTGGAGAGGAAGGTGCGGTAGTTCTGCACATTGAACACAGCCTTGGTGGTGTCCACAATGCGCCAGATGACAATGGTGCCGATAATAATGGGGTTGCCCCGCTCATCGTTGACAGTCTGCTTCTCGTTGTTCAGGGTCATGGTCTTCAGGCTGATTTTCTTGCTGCTGCCCACATAGCTGAAGCTGCCGTTTGCATTGCCGGTCCAGCGACTTTCTGCGCCGGGGTTGATGCCGGAACAGAAGATGTTGGTCCAGTAGAAGCCGTCCTTCTTCAGGGTGCCGTAGTATTTGCCGAACAGGGTGAGCACCAGAGCCTCGTTGGGGTTGAGCACCTTGAAGCCCGCGCAGAGAAAGGAGCCTGCCACAATGGCCAGAATGCCCCCAAACAACATCACCATGCCCAGGGCGCTGACAGCTTCTTCGTTGCTCATTTCTGCGGCATAGCGCACCAGCTCCATAATGCCCAGCACCATCAGGGCCACACCGGCCGCAAAGACCAGCAGCACCACAAGCAGCATGGCAAAGCCGCCGTAGGCCTTGGCAGGCTTTTCGGTATAGCGATTGATGTTTTTTTCGGCGTTCTCGTTGTTTTCCATAGGTATTCCCCTTTTCACTCTTGATTATGTTGATTGCCTTACGATATTATTATAATATCATTTTGTGAGACTGTCAAGAGAAAAATGAAACGCGGACAAAAAAAATATTTGCAAAAATCGCCCGGTGGGACATTTACCGTAAGGGGTTCTCATTCAGCGGCGGCGAAGCGGATACCCGGCAATGCCCTTAAGTCCTGAACGTTGGGGGGAGTCCCGACTGCTTGGCTCAAAGTCAGGTGGAGAGACTATTCTGTCCCCCAACGAGTCGAGGCCAGACGAGACGGAGCCTTGGGCTCCGCTACCCGCGCAAAGCGTCGAGTGCGCTATCGCTAATATGGGCTCGTGTGCCAAGGGCCGCCGCATAACAAACCCCAGCCGGCAAAAGCAAAAGAGCGGGACAGGCCCCAGGGCCCGCCCCGCTCGCTTTATGCCAGCTCTCTCTTTCGTTTTCTCCGCTTATAGATGATAATGGCGATATATACCGCCAAAAAGCCCATAATAATGGCCACCAGCAGCGCCGATTCCCCCGGCCCCCCCATTTTCACCTCTGCCCACAGCTTGTCCAGCAGGGCGGAGGTTCCGTCAGGCAGGTTCACAAAGACCTGGGTCTTGTCCAGGGTCTCCTGGTCCGGGTAGTACAGGGGGCTCTCCACCACCTCCGGGTCAAGATAGGCCTTGGCGGCGGTCTCCGGGGTGGAATAGCCTACATAGTCCATGTTGGCCCCGGCAATCTCCGGGTCGCAGAGAAAGTTGATGTACTCCTCCGCCTCCTTCTTGTGGCTGGCCGTAGCAGGCACACAAATAGCGTCCACAAAGAAGTTAGTGCCCTCCTCTGGCACGGCAAAGGCAATGTTGTCCGAGTTGTCCATCAGAATCGCCGCGTCCCCGGCATAATAGGGGGCCAGCCAGGCCTCGCCGCTCTCCATCTTGTCAAAAATCTGGTCCATAACATAGGCCTGCAGCAGGGGCTTCTGCTGCTTCAGCAGCGTTGCTGCCTCCTGCCAGTCCTGCTCTTCCGTGCCGTTTACATTTTGCCCCAGCATGAACTGGGCAATGGCAAAGCTGTCCCTGGGGTTGTCGAACATGAGAATCTTCCCGGCGTACTGTTCGTCCCACAGGGCATTCCAGCTGGTGACCTCCTCCACATACTCTGTGTTGTAGAAGACGCCCACCACCCCCCAGGTGTAGGGGACAGAGTAGAGGTTCTCCGGGTCATAGTCCGGGTTGCGGAACTGGGGATCGATATAGGAGAAGTTGGGAATATTCTCAAAATCCAGCTGGGCCAGCATTCCCTCGTCAATCAATCGGGAGACCATATAGTCTGAGGGGATGATGATGTCATAGTCCGCCCCGCCCCCTGCCAGCTTGGAGTAAAGGGACTCGTTGCTGTCAAAGGTGGTGTAGTTGACCTGAATGCCTGTGCGCCGGGTAAACTCCGCGTTCACATCCATGGACTCATCCGTGCCGTTGGCGATGTATTCGCCCCAGTTATACACATTGATGGTGACCCCCCGGCTGGGAGCCTCCCCGCTGTCCGCCCGGGCAGCGGGGGACAGCATGCCCCCCCAGAGCGTCAGGGCCAGCAGAAAAAATGCAGTGAAGCGTTTCATTTTCACCCATCCTCCTCCATTTCCTTGATCTGCCGGTTCGCCTTGGCGTTGCGGGTGTTGACGATAATCAGCAAAGCCATCACCACCACAAACAGTACGGTGGACAAAGCGTTGATCTCCGGGCTCACTCGTTTGCGGGTCATGGAATAAATATAGATGGGCAGGGTTTGGGTGGTGCCGCTGGTGAAGTAGCTGATAACAAAGTCGTCAATAGACAGGGTGAAGGCCATAATCATGCCGGTGACCACCCCGGGCATGATTTCCGGCAGCACCACCTTGAAAAAGGCTTTTACCGGGGGACAGCCCAGGTCCTGAGCCGCCTCATACAGAGCCGGGTCCATCTGCCGGAGCTTGGGCAGCACCGAGAGGATGACATAGGGCAGACAAAAGGTGATGTGCGCCGCGATAATGGACGCCATGCCCAGGCTGCGCCCCCCGAACAGCCCCACAGTGAACACAAACAGCAGCATCATGGACACGCCGGTGACAATCTCCGGGTTCACCATGGGAAAGTTGGTGATGTTCATCATCACCCGCTTGGGCAGGCGCTTCATGGAGCTGATGCCAATGGCCGCCATGGTGCCCAGCACCGTAGACGCCGCGGCAGCTGCCACGGCAATAAGCAGGGTGTTCCGCAGAGCCTCCAGAATCAGCCGGTCTTCAAACAGCTTCTGATACCATTTCAGGGAGAAGCCGCTGAACACCGTGCGGCTGGCAGTCTCTGTGTCGTTGAAGGAGAACACAATGAGCACCAGAATCGGCGCGTAGAGAAACAGGAAAATCAAAAGGGTGTAGACCCGTCCCATTGCCTTGGTCACAGCAGCATCCCTCCTCCCGCATTGACTTCCTCTCCATCGTCAAACTGGTTCATAATGCCCATGCAGATAAGGATAATCACCATAAGCACCAGGGAGATGGCAGAGCCCAGATTGGGGTTGTAGGCGCTGCCTAAAAACTGCATGTCAATCAGGTCGCCAATCAGCAGGTTGCCCCCGCCCCCCAGCATTTTGGAGATGATGAAGGTACTTACCGCAGGCACAAACACCATGGTCACCCCAGAGATGACCCCGGGCATACTCATGGGCACCACAACCTTCAAAAAGACCTTTTTGTCATCCGCGCCCAGGTCCTGGGCGGCCTCAATCACGCTGGGGTCAATTTTGGTCAGCACCGAGTACAGGGGCAGAATCATGTAGGGGATGTAGTTATACACCATGCCCAGCACCACAGCCCCGGCCGTGTTGATCATGTGGACTTTGGGCAGGCCCAGGGCGGCAAGGGCAGCGTTGATGAGCCCGTTGTCCTCCAAAAGGGTCATCCAGGCGTAGGTGCGCAGCAGAAAGTTCATCCACATGGGCAGCATCACCAGCATCACCATAACGCTCTGACGCTTGGCAGGCAGGCGGGAGATAATATAGGCCAGAGGATAGCCCATCACCAGCGACACCGCGGTTGCCACCGCCCCCAGCCAGATGGACCGGAGGAACACATTGGAGTATTGCCCCACGCTGAGGATATTGTCCAGTGTGAAGGCCCCGGACTTATCTGTAAAGGCAAACCAGGCCACCAGCACCATGGGCAGCACAATAAAAACCGTCATCCACACCGTGTAGGGGGCGGAGAGGAGCTTAGAGTTCGTCTTCATTGCCTGCGCCCTCCTCTCCTCCGCTGGCGGCCATGTCCTCCTCCATCTCGTCCGAGAAGGTGCTGTAGTCGCCGAACTGGCCGGAATATTCCGACTTGGCCATTACATGGATGTCGTCCGGGGTCAGGGAGAGGCCGATGCGGTCCCCCACCTCCCGGCAGTCCGTGGACTGGATCATCCACTTGAAGCCCGCCACGTCCACAATGATCTCATAGTGCACCCCCTTGAAGGTGACATTGGTGACCTCCCCGGTAATATGGGTGGAGTCCGCCTGAACCACGTCAATGTCCTCGGGCCGGATGACCACGTCCACCGGGGTGTTAGTGCCAAAGCCCTTGTCCAGGCAGGGGAACCGGTGCCCGGCAAAGCGCACCTCATAGTCCTGAAGCATCAGCCCGTCCAGAATATTGGACTCGCCGATAAAGTCCGCCACAAAGGCATTCTCCGGCTCGTTGTAAATGTCGGTGGGAGAGCCGATTTGCTGGATGACGCCCCCGTCCATCACCACCACCCGGTCTGACATGGACAGGGCCTCCTCCTGGTCGTGGGTGACAAAGACAAAGGTAATGCCTGTCTGCTGCTGGATCTTTTTCAGCTCCACCTGCATGTCCTTGCGCAGCTTTAAGTCCAGGGCGGAGAGGGGCTCGTCCAGCAGCAGCACCTTGGGCTCGTTGGCCAGGGCCCGGGCCATGGCCACCCGCTGTTGCTGCCCACCAGAGAGCTGGCTGACCCCCCTGTGGGCATAGCCGGAGAGGTTCACCATGGCAAGCATTTCGTGAACGGTTTTTTTAACCTCTTTTTCGGGCTTTCCCTTCAGCCTCATGCCAAAGGCAATGTTGTCGTACACATTGAGGTGGGGAAACAGGGCGTACTTTTGAAAAATGGTGTTGACCTCCCGCTTGTGCGGGGGGAGCTGGGTGATGTTTTCGCCATAAAAAAAGACCTCGCCCGCGTCCGGCTTGATAAAGCCGCCGATGGTGCGCAGCACCGTGGTTTTGCCACAGCCCGAGGGGCCCAGAAGGGTCACGAACTCCCCGTCGTGAATGTCCAGCCCAAAGCCGGACAGCACCTGCTCGCCATCGTAGGACACAGCGATGTCTTTTAGCGAAATAATAGACTGACCCATGATTTGCATGTCTCCTTTGCGGCCACCACCAGCGCAAGCGCTGGACCTTATTCGCGCCTCAAAGCTGCCGGTGTCAGCCCGAAAGCGGCCCGCGAGCTGCTGCCAGCGAGACCCTACGCCTTTTTCTATGGCTGAGGGTAGGGCTGAAAGCTGCCTGTGGGGGCAATCTGCCGGCATTTCGGCGGCGAATGGAGCGGGCGCTGTAAACGCTGCTGGTGGGTAGTAGAATTAGGTTGCGTGTCTTTCGTTATTCACAACATAACCCAGCCCGGAATGGAACACGCTGCCTCCCGCAAAGGATTTTCTGGTCCCGTCCGCTAGAGTGAAGTCCAGCATGGACGGGCCGGAGCAGTGCAAAACCGGGCCGCTTTTATGGCCGCGGACCTCCTTGAAAGCGCGGCCTTTTACAGATGCAAACGCAATGTACTTACTATACGAAAAAAAGCGAGCTTTGTCAAGTATAGTTTTTTGAGGGAAGCAGGGGACGGAGACAATCGCGGGAAAGGGGACTCCTTCCCATCCCCAGTCCCCACAAAAAAATTGAGCCGGCTAAATCAGCCGGCCCAATTCGAGGTAAAATATGAAAGGACGAAAACCCTTATACTCTGTAATATTTTTCACCCAGGCTGCCTTGCAGAGATGTGCCCTGCCGGGGCCGACTGCTCCGCCGCCGCTCCCGGGCAACTGCCCGGGCAGCTGCCTGCCGCTGCCGTCTCCGGGACGCCCAGGCAAAGGCCAGCAAGCCTAACACCGGGATTGCCGCCAGCGCCCCAAAGGCCGCTGCGCTGGCCACCAGGGGAATCCACGGGTCTCCCACTGCCGGAGCCGAGATGCCTTGGGGCTCCTGCTGCTGGGTCTGGGTCTGGCTTATGTACCGGTCCATGGCCTCCTCCGGGCTGACCCGACTGGCCGCGCTCAGCACTGCAATTAAGCCTACGGTCACGATCAAAACAAAAAAGAACGGAAGGAATTTTCCTGTCAGTCTCCGGCTCATGCCGCGCCTCCCTGCCGCTGTTATGGCGGCATATTATGTCTATCGAAGATTGCATTTTAATTACAAGTGTTACAAATTGGTTACATTCTAGCATGTCTTGCAGGAAAATGCAAGCTTATTTCAAAAAGTTAACAATATATTCACAATCAAACATTAAAACCCGTGACCACACCGCGGCCTCTTCTTTGCCAGCCTTTTCAACCGCTGCATACTGGCCTGAGCGGCGGTGAAGTCTTCCCAGCACCAAGGCCCTGTAACCGGTCCCAGGCCTTGGGCGGCATCTCCGGCCAATAGGGCGCCATCTGCCAGCAACACGCCCATCGAGCCAGCCGTGTGTCCTGGCAGGGCTACCACCCGCCCCGCAACGCCATAGGGGGCAAGGTCCATGCCCTCTGCTAAAAACACATGGGGGTGTACCGGCGGGATCTCCTGCGTCTGTATGGTGTGGTTGCTGGCAGCGGCATAAAGCCGGCCCCAAAGCCCCCTGCCATACACCCGCCGCCGTTCGCCCTGGGCCAGCAGGTCCGCGTCCTCTCGGCTGATGCCCACCGGGCAGCCCAACTCGCCGGAGAGAAACGCAGCGTTCTGGCAATGGTCGCAGTGGCCATGGGTCAGCAGGATCAGCCGTACCCGGGCGGCGCGGCAGGCTTCCAGCACCAGCTGCCGGTAGCGGGCCGTGCCGGTATCTACCAGCACGCTGCCGCCCTGGCCCCGCAGCAGATAGGCGTTGGCAAACCCGCAACGCAGCACCGTCACTGTGGTTTTCATAGCGATACCTCCCTCAAATAGCAAGAAACAGGCAGGTTACCCCGCCCGTCCCTCTTATATTCCCGTTCATTTGGGCAAGCCTTACTTCAGCTCCACCTCAGCGCCAGCCTCAGTCAGCTTGGCCTTCAGAGCCTCGGCGTCCTCCTTGGAGATGCCCTCCTTCACAGCCTTGGGAGCCTCGTCCACCAGAGCCTTGGCCTCCTTCAGGCCCAGACCGGCAGCGTCCTTGACCACCTTGATGACGTTGATCTTGTTGGCGCCAGCAGACTTCAGGATGACGTCAAACTCGGTCTTCTCCTCAGCAGCGGGAGCAGCGGCGGCGGGAGCGGCAACGGCAACAGCGGCGGGAGCGGCAGCGGACACGCCGAACTCCTCCTCGAGAGCCTTGACCAGCTCGGAGAGCTCCAGAACAGTAAGAGCCTTGACTTCTTCAATCAGGTTGGTGACTTTCTCAGACATGGTAATTTCCTCCAAAATATCAAATTATTTTTCAGTGAAAGATACAGAAACTTTGTGACTTCCTCAGAATCTGCTTGAAAAAAATCAGGCAGACTGCTTCTCGGCAATAGCGTTGAGAGCAATAACCAGGCTGCGGAGCGCGCCGCTGCACACATTGGCCATGCCCTGGATGGGGCCGTTCAAGCCGCCGAGCACCTGTGCCAGAAGGACCTCCTTGGGCGGGAGCTTGGCCAGCTCCTCAATTCCCGTGGCGTCCACTGCGCCGCCGTCAATAAAGCCGGCCTTTACCGCAAAGGTTGTGTTGGGGTTGGCCTTGATATAGTCAGAGAGGATTTTCGGGGCCTCGGTGTAGCCCTTGTCGCTGTAGGCAATGGCGGTAGAGCCCTTCAGGTGCTCGTCCAGGCCGTCAATCCCCGCCTCCTGAAAGGCGCGGGACAGCAGGGTGTTCTTCACCACCTTGTACTCACAGCCGGCCTCCCGCAGCTCCTTGCGGAGCTTGGTGTCCTTCTCCACGCTGATGCCGCTGTAGTTGACCAGCACGCCCACATTGGCCCCCTTAAAGGCCTCGCAGAGCTCGCTGACCTGCTGCTTTTTCTGTTCCAGAATTTTCTCGCTGGGCAATTTGTTTCACCTCCGTTATATGGGGTCAGTCCAAATCAAAAGCGCCTCTCCCGGAGGAAAGGCCGGGAAAGGCGCTGGAAATCAAGCAAATGAATGGGGGAATCCCCCGTTTCCACACGCTTATCTTCCCTCGGCAGGCTGGTTTCCCGTTTCAGTCCGGCTATGCGGACACCTGCTGTCTTTGGTTGGACAGCTTGATTATTATAGCACATGCCGTGGGGGATGTCAAGCCTTATTCCCCATCATTTCCTTTGCCTGCTTTCCGGTCATGTGTTCTATTTTCATTTCCAGCACACAGAGCCTGCCCTGGCTGTCCGCAATCTCTCGGGCCCTGGCCGAGCCGTCGTCCTGGGGGCAGTACCGGGCCGCCAGCTTATGGGCAGCGGCCAGGGCCTCCTCCCCCTCCAGCACCCGGATCACCCCAAAGGCAATGACGCTGCGGAAGTAGGTGGTGAACTTTTCAGGCGCCACCTGGTCCTGGTCAATGACACAGAAGGAGGCCTTTGGACACCGGGCAATGGCGTCCAGCTTGTGGCCGCTTTTGGCGCAGTGGAAGATGAGCCGGTCCCCGTCCAGGGCGTAGCTGATGGGCACCGCATAGGGGTAGCCTCCGTCCCCTGCCAGGGCCAGGACCCCAGAGGTGCCCCGTTCCAGAACAGCCCGGCTCTCCTCTTGGTTCAGCTGCTGCTTAAATCTGCGCATGGGTCGAAACATTGTGATTCCTCCAATCCTTTCAAATCCGTTTGCCTTACAGAAATCTTACGGTTTTTCCTCCCCGCTTGTCCTGGGCCTGTTGTTATGCTACACTGAGAGAAAAGGGGAAGGAGTGTGCTTTTATGCTGGATTCACCGGCATTTCATTAATCGCATACATGTTCACCGATTGGTTCGGCTTCTTCTACTTTGTGCTGCCAGTGCTTCTGACCTTTACCGGCCAGCTTTGGCTGTGCTTTCGCGCCAAACGCATCCTGCCCAAGCTGCTGCCCGCTGCTTTTGGGCCCCTGACCATGGCGGCAGTTTACGGGGCTTTTCTGGTCGTCGGGGAAAATCTCCTCTACCTCTACCCTTTGGGCATAGCCGGGCTGATTCTTCTGGGCAGCTTTACCGGGTGGCTGGTTTACTTCGCTGCCTGTGCCATCCGCTGGCTAAAGAAAAAGACGTCTCACAGCTGAGACGCCTTTTTTATACAAACATCAGATGAACTTCGCGGGATTGATCTTGATGCCGGGGCCCATGGTAGCGGCCACCGTGCAGGAACGCACATACTGGCCCTTTGCCGCTGCGGGCTTGGCCTTGACAATGGCGTCCATCAGGGTGTTGAAGTTCTCCGCCAGCTTCTCAGAGCCAAAGGAAATCTTGCCGATGGGGCAGTGGATGATGTTGGTCTTGTCCAGGCGGTACTCGATTTTACCGGCCTTGGCCTCCTGCACAGCCCGGCCAATGTCCGGGGTCACAGTGCCGGCCTTGGGGTTGGGCATCAGGCCCCGGGGGCCCAGCACCCGGCCCAGACGGCCCACCAAGCCCATCATGTCAGGCGAGGTAACCACCACGTCAAAGTCCATCCAGCCCTCAGACTGAATCTTCTGAACCATTTCCTCAGCGCCCACATAGTCGGCGCCGGCGGCCTGGGCGGCCTCAATGTTGTCGCCCTTGCAGATGGCCAGCACCCGCACCTTTTTGCCCGTGCCATTGGGCAGAACCACCGCGCCGCGCACCTGCTGGTCCGCGTGACGGCCGTCAACGCCCAGCTTCACATGAAGCTCCACGGTCTCGTCAAACTTTGTGGTGCCGGTCTTGACGCAAAGGTCCAGGGCCTCTGCGGTGTCGTAAAGCTTCTGACGGTCAATGAGCTTTGCGCTCTCTCTGTACTTCTTTCCGTGTTTCATTGCAGCTTCCCCCTTCCCTTAGTCTGCCACTTCAACGCCCATGCTGCGGGCGGTGCCGGCGATCATGCTCATAGCCGCTTCCAAAGAGCCCGCGTTCAGGTCAGGCATCTTGGTCTCGGCAATCTTCTGTATCTGCTCCTTGGTGATTTTGGCCACCTTCTTCTTGTTGGGCTCACCGGAGGCGGTGTCAATGCCGCAGGCCTTTTTGATGAGCACGGCCGCGGGAGGCGTTTTGGTGACGAAGGTAAAGGAGCGGTCAGCGTACACAGTGATGACCACGGGGATGATCAGCCCCACATCGTTTTTGGTGCGCTCGTTGAACTCCTTGGTAAACGCCATAATATTAACGCCGTGCTGGCCCAAAGCAGGGCCCACAGGGGGGGCCGGAGTGGCTTTTCCGGCAGGGATTTGGAGCTTGATAAAGCCCGTTACCTTTTGTGCCATTTTTACATTACCTCCAAATATTGTGGTGATAGCGGTAGGGGCAGAAGAAATTTTACCCATACCTCCCACGGAGAAGCCTGGCGCTGCCGCCGGGCCTCACTCGCTTCTAAAACCTTTTGCTGTTCTGCTGTCAGCCAATGGGCTCGGCCTGGTCCAGCTCCAGCTCCACCGGGGTGTCCCGGCCAAACATAGAGACTGTAACCCGCACCCGGTTTTTCTCCGGGTCCAGCTCCTCCACCACGCCGATAAAGCCCTCCAGGGGTCCGTCGGTGATGTTCACCGAGTCGCCCACCTGGTAGCTTACCTCAAACTCGCGCTTGTCAATGCCCAGCCGGGCCACCTCGGCCTCGGTAAGGGGGATGGGCTTGGAGGAGGGCCCCACGAAGCCGGTGCAGCCCCGGATATTCCGCACAGCGTACCAGCTCTCGTCGGTCATGATCATTTTGACGATGACATAGCCCGGGAAGATCTTTCGCTCGACCTCCTTGCGCCTGCCGTCGTCGGTGATCTCCGTCACCTGCTCGGTGGGCACCCGGATCTCCTGAATGAGCTCTTGCAACTGACGGTTCTCCACCGTCTTTTCCAGGTTTGAGGCTACCTTGTTTTCATATCCCGAGTAGGTATGCACCACATACCATTTCGCGTCCTCCGCCATAGCTACCTCCAAACGTTTCCGGCTTGTCTCTTCAAACGGGGCGGGGCTTTATGCCGCCACATTCATCACCAGGCCCAAAAGATTCATAAAGGCCGTGTCCAGCAAAAACACGAACAGTCCCAGCACGATAATGGTTGCCAGCACCACCCCGGTGTTTTTGAACACCGCCTTGGGCGTGGGCCACACGATCTTTTTGATCTCACCCTTGCAGTCCTTTACAAATTTTGCGGTCTTTTTGCCAAAGGAGACAAGGCCGTTGGGCTTTTTGCCGCTGTTCTTCTCGTTATCCGCCATGCCGTTTGCTCCTTACTTGGTTTCCCTGTGCAGGGTGTGCTTCCGGCAGAACCGGCAGTATTTGTTCATTTCCAGCCTGTCCGGGTCGTTCTTCTTGTTCTTCTTGGTCAGATAGTTGCGCTGCTTGCACTCGGTGCAGGCCAGCACGATCTTCACACGCATTCTTCAGCACCTCCATAATACATTGGATGTTTTGCCTAAGGCGGTTCTCCATCCTCCCTCAAAAAGAAGGGCGCAAAAAAAGAAACCCCTTTTCGAGGTATCTTCAGTATAGCATAAACCCCTGGGCCTGTCAAGCGGTGACAGGCCGGTTTTTCGGGGTTTTTCCTGGGGCGCCGGGGCTATGACAGCCGGGCCTCCACCTTTTTTCCCTTCTGCTTCTTTTTCTTTTCGGGCTTGATGCTTTTGCCGATCAGCTTGCGGGAGAAGCCGCCCACCTTTTTCAGGTCCCCCTCCAGCTTGCCCTGCACCACCTGCCAGCTCTCTTGAGAGAGGCCGTTCAAAAACTCATAGGTTACAATAGAGCGCAGGTCCATGTCCCCGTTTTTATACATATCATCCAGCAGCTCGCACAGCTTGCCGGCAGGCTCGCTGTCTGGATACTTTTTCAACAGGTCCTCGGCCAGGGGCAGCACATGGGCCTTCAAAAAGGTGATGTACCGCACCTGCCCATACACAATCTTCTCCTCGTTCAAAGCGTCCTTGATTTCCGGGAACAGGCTTGCCAGGCGGTTGACAAAAAACATGGGGTCCACCACCCGGTTTTCGCCCTTGGCGGTTTTTTTGCGCTGCTGAACAATGGCCACCCGCTTGGGGCCCCGCACCACCTCGAGAAAGTCGTTGATAATGCTCTCCGCGTCGGCCCGCTCGCCGGTCTTCATGTCAAACAGCCATGCGGAGAGCTCCCGCCACTGCTGGGGCTTTCCCTCCGCGTTAAACGAGGTGGAGCGCAGCACAAAGCTCTGGCGCTTTGCGGCGTACAGCAGGCTATAGGCCACGTCCTCGGCCACAAACATCACAGCCCGGCCGTCCGGGTCCTCCAAGGGGGCGGGGTCGTCAAAGCCTTGCTTGGCAAGCTCAGCGGTCAAGGCAGTCTGAATCAGCTCAAAAGCGTTGAAATCCAATTAAGATCAACTCCAATAACAGGTTGTTTCTCATTATCATAGCACAGTCCCGGCAAAATGTCCATACCCGGCTGGGGGAGGGGAGTGTCCCACTGCGCATTTTATTTGATTTACGTCCAGGGGATTTATAGGAGGCCTGCATACCCACCCCGATACGAAAGCCTGCGAAAGGGTTACGCCCCCCTTTACTCCAGCTCAAACGCTCCTGTGTACAGCTGATAATACTTCCCGCGCTGGGCAATCAGCTCCTCGTGGGTGCCCCGCTCGATAATGCGGCCCAGCTCCAGCACCAGAATGCTGTCGCTGTTCTGCACGGTAGACAGCCGGTGGGCAATGACAAACACAGTGCGGTCCTGCATCAGGCCGTCCATGCCCTGCTGCACCAGCCGCTCTGTGCGGGTGTCAATGGAGGAGGTGGCCTCGTCCAGCACCATTACAGGAGGGTCGGCCACAGCGGCCCGGGCAATGCTTAGCAGCTGCCTCTGGCCCTGGGAGAGGCTCCCTCCGTCCCCGGTGAGCATGGTGTCATACCCGTCGGGCAGGCGGCGGATAAAGCTGTGGGCATTGGCCAGCTTGGCCGCAGCCTCCACCTCCTCATCGGTGGCGTCCAGCTTGCCGTAGCGAATGTTCTCCCGCACTGTGCCGGTGAACAGATTGGTATCCTGAAGCACCACGCCCAGAGACCGGCGCAGGTCCGGCTTTTTGATTTTGTTGATATTGATGCCGTCATAGCGGATTTTTCCGTCGGCAATGTCGTAAAAGCGGTTGATCAGGTTGGTGATGGTGGTTTTGCCCGCGCCGGTGGCGCCCACAAAGGCGATCTTTTTGCCCGGCTGGGCGTCAATGTCAATGTTGTGCAGCACCAGCTTTTCCTCGTTGTAGCCAAAGTCCACGTCCAGCAGCTCTACCTGGCCGGTCAGCCGCTGGTAGGTGACGGTGCCGTCCTCCTTGTGGGGGTGCTTCCAGGCCCACAGGCCTGTGTGCTCGGGGGTCTCTGTCAGCTGGCCGTTTACCTCTTTGGCGTTAACCAGGGTGACATAGCCCTCGTCCTGCTCCGGGGGCTCATCCATCAGGTCGAAGATGCGCTCTGCCCCAGCCAGGGCCATAACAATGGTGTTGAACTGCTGGCCAATCTGCCCAATGGGCATGGTAAAGCTGCGGGAGAGCTGCAAAAAGGCCGCAATGCCCCCCAGGGTGAGCCCTCCTGCCCCGCCAATGGCCAGGGCGCCCCCGGCAATGGCAATCAGGGCATATTGCAGGTGGCCCATGTTGTTCATCACCGGGCCCATAATGTTGGCAAAGGCATTGGCCTTGGCCGAGTCGTCCCGCAAGGTCTGGTTCAGCTGGTCAAAGCCCTCCTTGGCCTTCTCCTCGTGGCAGAACACCTTAATGACCTTCTGCCCTGTGACCATCTCCTCAATATACCCGTTGACAGCCCCTAGGGACTTCTGCTGGCGCATGAAGTATTTGCCGGAGCTCTGGCCGATTTTGCCGGTCATAAACAGCATGAGGGCCACAATGGCCAGCACCAGGGCAGTCAGCGCAATGCTGGTGCTCACCATGGCGCAGAACACCGAAACCAAGGTAATGGCTGTGTTGAACAGCTGGGGAATGCTCTGGGAGACCAGCATCCGCAGGGTGTCGGTGTCGTTGGTGTAGCGGCTCATCATGTCGCCGTGGGTGTGGGTGTCAAAATACTTGATGGGCAGCTTTTGCATGTGGGCAAACAGGTCGTCCCGTATGTCCTTGAGAATGCCCTGGGAAATGCTCACCATCAGCCAGTTATAGGTAAAGGTGCCCGCAATGCCCACCAGGTAGATGAGCCCCATGGCGCCCAGGGCCCGCAGCAGCCCGGTGAACACCGGGTTGGGAGAGGCCAGCAGGGGGGCGATGTAGCCGTCGATGAGGGTCTCAAGAAACATGGACCCTGCCACCCCCGCCATGGCGCTGACTAAAATGCACAGGAACACAATCCCCATGCGGATGCGGTTGGGCAGGCTCATATAGCTTAAAAGCCGTTTAATCACCTTTCCGCCATTTTTTGCTTTGGGCCTGTTTTTGGCATAGGCCGCGCCCACTGGTCCTCTAGGAGGCATCTGCACTCTCCCCTTTCTGTTGTGATTCGTATACTTCCCGATAAATGGCGCTGGTCTTCAGCAGCTCCTCATGGCTGCCCACATCGGCAATGGTTCCCCCGTCCAGCACCACAATCTGGTCCGCGTCCTGCACCGAAGAGACCCGCTGGGCAATAATCAGCTTGGTGGTGTCAGGAATCTCCTCCCGGAAGGCCTCCCGGATGAGGGCGTCGGTGTGGGTGTCCACCGCGCTGGTAGAGTCGTCCAGAATGAGGATTTTGGGCTTTTTCAGCAGGGCCCGGGCAATACACAGCCGCTGCTTCTGTCCGCCGGACACATTGGTGCCCCCCTGCTCAATATAGGTGTCATACCCGTCGGGGAACTCCCGGATAAAGCTGTCGGCCTGGGCCAGGCGGCACACCCGCTCCAGGTCCTGGTCTGTGGCGTGCTCGTCGCCCCAGCGCAGGTTCTCCTTAATGGTGCCAGAGAACAGCTCGTTCTTTTGCAGCACCATGGCCACCTCCTCCCGCAGGGACTCCACATGATAGTCCCGCACATCCTCGCCGCCAACCAGCACCCGGCCCTTCTGCACGTCGTAAAGCCGGGGGATGAGCTGCACCAGGCTGGACTTGCCGCTGCCGGTGCCCCCCAGAATGCCCACGGTCTGGCCGGGCTTTATGTTCAGGCTGACGCCGGAGAGGCAGGTGCGGTCAGACTTTTTATAGTTAAAGTCCACATTCTCAAACACAATAGAGCCGTCTTTCACGGTTTTCAGATTCTTCGGGCCGTCCGCAATGTCGCTCTCCTCGTCCAGAATTTCCACAATGCGGGTGGCCGAGGCCCGGGACATGGTGCCCATGACCTGAATCATGGTGAGCATCATCAGGCTCATAAGCACCTGCATGGCATAGCTCATCATGCTCATCAGCTGGCCGGTGGTCATGCTGCCCCCCACAATCAGCTTTGCCCCAAACCAGGAGATGAGCAGAATAACCCCATACATGCAGAACTGCATCAAAGGGGAGTTAAAGGCCAAAATCTTTTCTGCCAAAGAGGAGTCCTTCCGAATCTGGTCGCTGGCCTCTACAAACTTCTTGGTCTCGTGGTCCTCCCGCACAAAGGCCTTTACCACCCGGATGCCCCGGAGGTTCTCCTGCACCACGGTGTTCATCCGGTCATAATGCTTGAACATGCGCTTAAAGGCCGGATGAGCCCGGGTGGAGATCAAGGCCATCCCTGCCCCCAAAACAGGAATAGCGGCCAGAAAAACCAGGGCCAGCCGGGCGTTAACCATAAAGGACATGACCATGGCAAAAACCAAAGTGGCCGGGGCCCGCACCGCAATGCGGATGAGCATCTGGAACAGCTGCTGCACATTGTTCACGTCAGTGGTCAGCCGGGTGACAATGCTGCCGGTAGAGAATTTGTCAATGTTGGAAAAAGAAAATTTTTGCACATGGTAATACATGGCCTGGCGCAGGTTGGCCGCAAAGCCGGTGGAGGCCCGGGCCCCAAAAAAGCCCGAGAGCACCCCAAAGGCCAGAGAGACCAGGGCGCAAAGCACCAGCAGCAGGCCCATTTTCCAAATGACGCCCATGTTCCCCGCGTTGATGCCATCGTCAATCATGTAGGCCATCAGCAGGGGGATCACCACCTCCATCACCACCTCCATAGCAGCGGTGACAGGGGTGAGAATGGCGTCCTTTTTGTATTCCCGCACAAAGCGGGAGAGCTTACGGATCATGTCAGGTATCCTTCCCTTCTTCTTGTGGAGTGTGAGAGCGGGGCTCCTTTTGGTCAACAGCAGCCCGGATCTTTCCGCACAGGCGGATAAAGGTCTCCTTCTCCTCTGGCGTCAGGCCCGAGGAGATGCGCGCCTCAATATCTTCAATGGTCTTCCGAAAGCGCTCATGGCTCTGCACAGCCTTTTCGGTGAGCTCAATCTTTTTCAGCCGGGCGTCCCATTCCACTGGCCGGCGGGTGACCATGCCCTCCTTTTCCATCACCTGCAAAATGCCGGTCATGGTGGACCGCCGCACGGAAAAATGCTTTTGCAGGTCCCGCTGGTAGATGTCCTTGTCCCGGTTGTCGTAGAGAAACCCGATGAGCCAGCCGTACATCCCTGCCCCGGACCGGGCGCCGTCCTCGCCCTGATACTGGTGGGTGAGCCAGCGGATCATATGGGACAGGCCGTTGATTTGAAAGCCAATCTCGTCCCAATGCTCGGCAGGCCGGGCCCCCTCTGGCAGCCCGCGGCCGCGTTTGTTCTCCATCCCCTGCCTCCTTTCTGAAAATACTCATTCATAACAGTTCGCAGGCGCACTGTTCACATCTGTACTGTCCACGGCCGTACTGTTAGCACACGAACTGTTCGCTCGCTAACAATTATACTGCGTTCCCCTCCTGCTGTCAAGAGGCTGTTTTGAAAAAAGTGGTAAAAAAATCCCACCCTTCGGCGGGTGGGATAAGGGTTTCTGTTTTTTCAGCGCAGGAGGGGGCAAGACACAGAGAGGCAGAGGCTTGGGGCAGGGGACCCATGGTCAGGGCTCCTTATTTGCTTCCTCCCCGCTTTTCTCCATAATAATGTACCGGGGCCGGTCCTTCAGCTCCTCATAAATCTTCGCCACATAATACCCGATGATTCCCAGGCAGATCATGAGAATGCTGCCAATGAGCAGCTGCAGCAGAATCACTGTGGTAAAGCCCTCCAGGGCCTGCCCGGTGAGCTTTTGCCACAGGGACCACAGCCCCAGCCCCACCGAGCACACAAACACCGCCGCCCCCAGCAGGGTGACAATCTGCAAGGGCGCTGCGGAGAAAGCCGCCACATTGGTGACAGCATACCGCACTAGGCTGCGGATGGACCACTTGGAGGACCCTGCCGCCCGGGGCTGCACCTCAAACTCCACCTGGGCGGCGGAGAAGCCGATCCAGGAGGACAGGGCCCGGAAAAAGGCGTTCTTCTCCCGCATAGCCAGCAGCACGTCCACTGCCCGCCGGTCCAGCAGCTTAAAGTCCGAGGCCCTGGACATGTCAATGCCAGTGGCCCGGCTGATTACGGCGTAAAAGCCCTTGGCCCCCAGACCGTGAAGGGGGTTCTCCTTACCCCGGCTGGCCTTAACCCCCTCCACCACCTGATAGCCCTGCTGCCACAGGCGGTACATCTCCGGCACCTTCTCCGGGGGGTGCTGCAGGTCGCAGTCCATCACCGCCACACAGTCTCCCCGGGCCTGGGCTAGCCCGGCAAAAATCGCTGCCTCCTTGCCAAAGTTCCGAGAGAACCGCACCCCTCTCACCCGGGGGTCCTCTTTGGTTTGGGCCTGAATGGCCTTCCAGGTGCCGTCCCGAGAGCCGTCGTCAATAAACATCAGTTCAAAGGGGATGTCCTCCTGGGCCAGCAGGCTGGCGAGAACCCGGGCGGCTTTGGGCACAGAGGCCTCTTCGTTATAGGCGGGGAGCACCACGGTGAGAAGACCCTTGCTGCGTTGCTGTTCCACTGCTTATCTCCTGTTCTCATAGGCCACCTCATAGGGGGCCTTGGGTGTATATTTTTCCGCCATGCGCACCACAACCCGGCCGTTCATCACCTGCACGCTGCCAGGGGCCGGGTACAGGGGCATGGCCTGAAACTCACTGGAGTCAGAAATGCTCTGCATCACAGCCTCGTCCAGCTCCTTGACCGGGGTGTTGAGCCATTGGCTAAAATAGTAGTAGATATGCTTGTTTAAGGTGAGGACTGTGCCGGTAGGCACACTATAATGCCGCACCTGCCTGAAGCTCTCGGTCTGGCTTTGCAGCTGGCTGGAGGGCACAGCCCCCACCACGGCAATCTCCATGCCGGGCTCATAGCCCTCGCAGCTCTCAATCCGGGCCAGCAGGCGGGTGGCATAGCTCTCGGTGGCCCGGTGGGCCTGGTCTGACGCGGTATAGAGCAGATTATTGGTGTTCAGGCAGAACAGCAGAAACAGCGCCGCCCACACCGCCGTCACGGCAGGCAGGGCCCTCTGCCCCAGCCGGGGGAGCGGTATGGGCTCCGCCAGCTGCAGCAGC
Source organism: uncultured Oscillospiraceae bacterium (assembly GCA_910587835.1). Lineage (GTDB taxonomy): Bacteria > Bacillota > Clostridia > Oscillospirales > Acutalibacteraceae > Acutalibacter. The sequence goes on from CAJUNQ010000010.1 coordinate 66,905, forward strand.
TGGAGCACCGCCAGGATCACCAGCACATAGGCGTATTTCATCAGGGGGGTAGGGGCGGAGAAGGGGCTCAGGATCTGCCCGAAGCCCACGCCCAGGGGTAAAAGGAGCACCATGGCCAGGGCTCCCAGCCCCCGCCACAGCTCTTTTCCCGTCCCCCTGAGCCGCAGCCAGAAGCAGAACGCCCCCAGCAGCAGAAGGAGCAGGTCAAGCGCGGCCATGCCGGCGGTGGTAAAGCCGTTTGCCGAGCCGGGCAGAAGGAAAAAGGCGATCACCTGCTTGTATGCGGCGACGACCAGCCCGGGCAGCTGCCCGATGGGGTACCCGGAGCTGGCCGCGTCCATGCCCAGATAGGAGAGGAGGGTGAGCCCCTTGACCCGCAGGAACACCAGCAGCACCCCATAATACAGCGCCGCGCCCAGGACCAGGTGCAGCACCATGCGCAGGCCCAGCCGGACCGTGCCGGGCAGGCTGGACTCCGGGTGGAGAAACTGGGCCAGCACAGCCAGCAGGGCCGCGCCAATGGCCACAGCCGCATAGGCCTGATAAATGCCCATAGAAAGGGCCAGCGCTCCTGCCCCCAGCGCCCAGCCAAAGCGCCAGCGCCGGGTCAGCCACACAGCCAGCACAGCCAGAAAAATCGCCAGGCAGTAGTCAGAGGCAGTGAACATATAGAGAAAGGTGTAGCCCAAGCAGGGAAACGCCGCCAGCACCGCCCCACAGAGCCCGGCCAGCGCCCGGCTTTCCAGGCCCAGCAAAGAGGCAAGCAGCCCTGCCGCCAGCCCCAAAAACCCCAGAGCCAGCAGGCCGATGACCGTGGGCATCTGGGTAAAGCTGTTGAGAGCAGAGACATAGTGGAGGAACCACCGCCCGGAGATGGTCATTTGCTGGGTGTCGTAGACCCGGCTCAGGCCGTCGGAATTGGGAATGGTGTTGGTAAAGGCATAGAGATGCACGAGCAGGCCGGTGGTCAGGCAGCTGAAAAAGGCCCAGCGCGAGGGGGCGGGAAAACGCTCCCAAAGGCGGCGGCCCTGCTGGTCGAAGGTCATAGAATCCCTCCTGAAGATAAAGCTTGTCCAGTTTTACCTAAATATAATAAAAGATCATCCGCTGGAGGCTCCCGGCCCATTCCCGAAGGAAAGGACAGGCTCCTCGGGCAGGAAGCTCTCCCATGTCCCCATAGGGACATGACAGCATAGCGCCAAGCCGCGAAGCAGCGTCTTAGGCAATTGCATACGTCATTTCATTCCCTGTTTCCCAAGCTTGCTATACTGAAATATCCTGGGGACATTATAGCATAAAATTCCTATGGGCGCAATAGCAGACGCAGGGAAGAATGTTCGAAGAAAGAGCTTATGACAGTGGTACGGTCTCCGGCGGCTCAGGAGCTTTGTCCCTAAGAAACTGTCACCGCTGAAAAGGCGGACGAAACTTTTCTAAACGCCCGCCAGAGCCTCGTTTACAAACTCTTTGCTTTGGGCGCACCCCGCAAAGGGTCGGGCTCACAAAAACCGCCTCTTCCAAAAGGAAAAGCCGCCCCCCGAGGGGGACGGCTCTCCAAAGAGGAAGTAAGGAGTTAAAATGAGGATATGATGAAAAAGAGTCGTACTGTGGCTCTGCTGGCCACGGTCTTATAGTACCCCATAAATATGAAAAAACTCTGAACGCGCCGTGAATTTTATTTGATTTAATTTTTACAATTTTTGTCTTGACCTATCCCTGCTATAAGGGGTATGATGGACAAAAGAGAGCAAACGAAAGGAGCAAGCAAATGAAATTTTCTGAAATGACCTACACCCGCCCGGACGTGAACGCCCTGCTGGCCCAGCTGGAGGCCCTCACCGCCCGGGTGAGGGAGGCGGACTCCGCCGCCGGGCAGCTGGCCGCCTACAAGGAGCGGGACGCCCTGATGTCCCACTTCAACACCCTGTCCTCCCTGTGCTCCATCCGCAACACAGTGGACACCCGGGACAAATTCTATGAGGAGGAGCAGGCCTGGCTGGACGAGCAGTACCCCCTGGTGTCAGAAAAGAACCAGGACTTTGGCCGGGCACTGTATGAGTCGAAATTCCGGCCCCAGCTGGAGGAGGCTCTGGGCTCCCTGATTTTTCTCAATATCGAGCTGGAGCTGAAGTCCTTCTCTCCGGAGATCATCCCCCTGATGCAGGAGGAGAACCGGCTGTGCACCGAGTATCAAAAGCTCTACGCCAGCGCCCGCATTCCGTTTATGGGCAAAACCGTCACCATTGCCCAGCTGGGCCCCTATAAGCAGGACACGGACCGGGCCGTGCGCAAGGCCGCTGTGGAAGCTGAGGGCAGCTTCTTTGACCAGCACCAGGAGGAGTTTGACCAGCTTTACGACAAGCTGGTGAAAAACCGCACCGAGCAGGCGAAAAAGCTGGGCTTTGAGAACTACGTCCCCCTAGGCTTTCTGCGCATGGGCCGCAACTGCTACAGCCCCCAGGACCTGGACGGCTTCCGCCAGCAGGTGGTGCGGGACCTGGTGCCCCTGACCGTGAAGGTGAAAGAGCGCCAGGCCAAGCGGCTGGGCATTGACAGCTTCAAGTTCTATGACAACCCGCTGATGTTTAAGGACGGCTCTGCCAAGCCTCAGGGCGCCCCGGAGGAGATTATGGCTGCGGGCCGGAAAATGTACCATGAGCTCTCAGAGGAGACCGGGGCCTTTATTGACCTGATGATGGACAACGAGCTGTTCGACGTGCTGGCCAAAGAGGGCAAGGCCCCTGGCGGCTACTGCACCAGCCTGCCGGACTACAAGTACCCCTTTATTTTCTCCAACTTCAACGGCACCAGCGGCGATGTGGACGTGCTGACCCACGAGGCGGGTCATGCCTTTGCCAATTACATTGCCGACCGGAGCATTGAGATTGCCGACAGCCGCTGGCCCACTATGGAGGGCTGCGAGACCCACTCCATGAGCATGGAGTTTCTGACAGTGCCCTGGCACCACCTGTTCTTTGGCCCCATGACAGACAAATACGAGCTCTCCCACGCAGAGGACGCCTTGAGCTTTATCCCTTACGGCTGTCTGGTAGACCACTTCCAGAACGAGATGTACAGCCGCCCGGAGCTGACCCCGGCCCAGCGGAATGAGGTCTGGGCAGAGCTTGAGCGGCTCTACCGCCCTTACCTGGACATGGAGGGCCTGCCCTTCTACGGCCGGGGCGCAGGGTGGCAGCGGCAGATGCACATCTATCAGAGCCCCTTCTACTACATCGACTACTGCCTGGCCCAGGTGATGAGCCTGCAGTTCTTTGCCCTCTCTTTGGAGGACCGGGAAAAGGCCTGGGAGAAGTACATGGCCTTTGTGCGCCTGGGCGGGACAAAGACCTTTATTGACCTGGCCCACGCAGTGGGGCTGCGCTCGCCCATTGACCAGGGCTGTGTCAAGGATGTGTGCACCGCTGCCTTTGACTGGACAGAGAAGCATTTGACCGAGTAAGCCCGCGCCCAAAAGCCGCCTGCATTGTGCGAAAGCCAGAATAAGACCCGATTCTCCCTGATCCTGGCCTTGCCCTTCCCCTCCGGCAAAAAAGCTATACATTTTGCAAGAAGTGTAGTATAATAGCCTTGCTTGCCTGAACCCTTCGACAGCAGAAGGGAGGTGAAGGTCTTGGATATCGTTATTAACTTTATTTTGTCCGTTGCGGCAAGTGTAGTCGCATTCTACATCTGCAAATGGCTTGACGGACATAGCCAAGGCAAGTAAGCCAAAAAGAATCCCCGGAGACAGCACTCTCCGGGGATTCGCTTTTGTGAAGGTCTTGGTCGTTTTTAACTTCTGTCTATATTATAGCACCGGCCCTGAGAAAAAGCAAGCAAAATCTTGGGCCTGCCTCTAGAGCCTGTTTTAAAACTCCGAAACGCCGTCTATTTTGCCCCAAAACGGTGCTTTCTGCGTCAAAAATCCGTCATTTCCTCTATTTTCAAGCAAGCCCTATAAGGGTATAGGCGCTATTGGTAGGGCTCAAAGCACAGGTCCAGGTCCACGGTCACATCAATGCCGGGGACGCTGCCTGTCTCGCTGTACTGCCAGGTGCGGAACCCATAGCACACAGAGGGCAGGGGGTTATACTCCGCATACCAGAAGTCGAAGTCCTTCAGCGCCTCCAGGTCGTAGAAGTTATAGGCCTGGTGCTTGTTAAAGTACACACAGGGAGTATACCCCCCTTCCTGAATCCGCCGGCAGAAGGCAATGGCGCATTTGGTCACAGTGCCACCAGGACAGTCCAGAGCCCGCAGGCTGTCTGCGGGAAGCTCCTCGCTGGGCACTGGGTCCTCCCAGTCAAACACCACCGGGTAGGTCAGCCGGGCGCCGTCCAGCTTTTCCAGCACATAGTCCGCCTCAGCCTCCGCCTCGGCCTCGGTCACTGCCTGAGAGAAGAAATACACCCCCCGCTGAACGCCAGCGTTCTCGGTGCCTGTCATGTTCTGCTGAAATTTGCTGTCGTCCTGAAGAATGCCCTGGGTCATGCCCCGGTAGCCCAGCCGGATGATGGCAAACTCCACCCCAGCCGCCTTGACCGCGTACCAGTCGATATCTCCCTGGAACTCTGAGACGTCAATGCCCACAGCAGCCCCCTCATACCGGCGGAAGCCGTCCTCGCCGTTAGAAAAGCCCTGGTGGTCGTAGGTGTTTGCAGGAACGTCAAAATCCGGCACAATCAGCTGGCCGTTGTAAATATCCTCCACCAGCTTCATTCCCTCGGGGATCACCGGCCCGGAGCTCTGGGGCTCCTCAGGGGTCTTGTCCCGGGTGAAAAACACAATAAGCAGGGTGACAAGCACCACCATCAGGGCGGCTGCGGCGCAAATGAGGGAGAGCCGCCTGAACTGCTGTCTGTCAAAATTTTTCATGCTGCCTCCTTATGCCGTCAATACTTTTTCAGACTGATGCTGATTGGAACCTTGACCGAGATGCCGGGCACGTTCCCCTCCTTGGTGTACTGCCATATTTTAAAGTCGTAGTAAAAGCTGGGTATGGGCACAAACTCCGCATACCACAGGTCGTAGGCAGACAGACGGGACAGGTCCAGGCGCTTGTAGGCCATGTTTTTGTCCGCATAATAGCAGGGGTCATATCCCGCGGTCTTCACCATACCGCAGAAGGTCTCAATAAAGCCGGTAACCTGGTCCCCGTTGCAACGCACGGTGCGGGAGTTTTCGTCCTGGGTGCCGTCGTCCTTCAGGTCAAACTCCCAGTAAAAGGCAATGGGGTAGGTGACGGAGCGGCCGTGGAGCTGGTCCAGCACAAACTTGGCCTCCGCCTCCGCCTCTGCCTCGGTAACCGCCTTAGAGTAGAAATAGACCCCTACAGGCAGACCGGCCTCCGCCGCGCCGTCCATGTTTTTGGCAAACTGGGGGTCGGGAATAATCCGGCCCTTCACGGTCTCCCGGTGGCCCACCCGAATCATGGCGAAATCCACATCGCCGCTGTTTTTCACCTGCTGCCAGTCAATGTCGCCGGACTTGGCGTTGACATTGATGCCCACCTGGGACTCGCCGCCTATGTACTCCACCACGCCCTCCTCTGTCACAAAGTCGGCAGGGTCATAGCTGTTAATGGGAATGCCGAAGTAGGGGATGGTGGTGTTGCCCTCATACAGGTCGTTTACCTCGGCAGAAGAGCCCGAGTGGCTGATCATCTCCACCAGGCTGGTGCGGGGCCCCTGGGCCAGGGTCATGGCCGATATGGCAACAATGACTGCCACCAAAAGCACGGTTGCGGCAATAAACATGGGTTTGCCCATTTTCATGGCAGTATCCTCTCTTTTCTTTTGAATATAGGGACTTATTCTATATTATACATGAAAACCATCGAAAAGGCAAGCTGCCTGGCAGATTCCCCGAAATTTCCACTGTTTTTCCGTCTTGCCCTCAGAGGAAAAGTCTGATAGAATAATAAGAAAAGCATAGAAACGCCTTCTGCCGGTAGGAAGGAATGGAAAGGATCAAGGCCATGACTCTGCGTTCTCTCAGCATTGACGATACAAAAGCCATGTACCAGCCCTGCTTTGCCCGGGACTTTCCCCCGGACGAACTGATGCCCTGGGCCTGGATGAAAAGGCTGATTAAAAGCAACAGGCAAGAGGCCGTTGGTTTTTATGACGGAGAAGCTCTTGCCGCCTATGCGGTGTTCATCACAGAGCAGGGCGTTCCTGCCGCCCTGCTGAACTATTTCGCCGTAGAGCCGGACCGCCGGGGCCAGGGCACAGGCAGCGAATGCCTGGGGCTGCTGCGTCAGGCTCTTGCTGCGGCCGGGGCCTCGCTGCTGTTTGAGGTGGAGAGCCCCGAGTGCGCGGCCACCCCGGAGGACCGGACCCTCCGCCAGCGGCGGGTAAGCTTTTACCGGCGCTGCGGCGCAGTGGACACAGGCGTGGACTCGGTGCTGTTTGGGGTGGACTACCACATTATGCTGCTGCCCCCTTCCGAAGAGGCTGCGCCGGTTGTGGACAGCGAGAGGATTGCCGCTGCCCTGGAAAAGCTATACCGCAGCGCTATACCCCAAGGGCCTGAGGCAGAGTTCACCTTTGAGCAGGTCTGCCAGGTCCGCCTGCGGCCAGAGAGCCAGGAGCCCGGGCGGTTCAGCCGGGAGCTGGGCCGGGCGTTGACCTTTTTGTTCCGGGGGCGGAAGAAGTTTATGGGCGAGAGCCTGAAGGAGTATGATTTCACTGGGGCCATGCACATGATTCTGCTGCATGTGGACCGCCACCCAGGGGCCAGCCAGGACAGCATTGCCAACCACATGTATCTGGACAAGTGCACGGTGGCCCGCCGGACCAAAAGGCTGGAGGAGCTGGGTTGTCTGTACCGGGAGACAGACCCCCTGGACCGGCGGCAGAACAAGCTCTATCTAACGGAAAAGGGCAGGGAGCTGGCCCCGGTGATTCGGGACTATCTGGCCCAATGGGGCAACCAGACCGCCGCCAGCCTGACCCCGGAGGAAAAACAGGAGCTGCTCCGCCTGCTGGCCAAAATGACCAGCGGGGGCACAGGGGCATAAGCGGTTTGACAATAAGCGCTTGTGCTGACCAGCTTTGTGCCAGGATGATCGAGTAAAATTTTGTTGGCGGCAAGGCGCAAAAGCGTGGGCGGACTGGCGGCTGGCAGGCTTTTGGAACGCAGTCAGCGGTAAAAATTGACCGGTAAGACCGGCGCATCCCATTGGTACAGGTCCTAACAGGGCGAATACAGAGCGAAAGCCTCCCCTTTCCCATCCCCAGGCCATGACCTGAGGAGCAGAAGGGGAGGCTTTTTCTCTGCATTTACCGGCAGCAGACAGGGCGCCCGCCGCCTTGCTCCGCAAACCCTCTGGGGTGTGTCGCCGGTTAAATCAGCCCCGCGGCCCAGCAGCGCAGCTTGTGCCAGCGGGAGAGCCGCATTCTCAGCTTCTTTTGCAGGGGCGCAATATACGCTGTCAGCTCCCGCAGCTCCTCCGGCTCCAGCATTCCCCGGCCAAACCGGGCCTTTTCCGCCAGCTCCTTCCAGCGCGGGGGCGGCTCCTCCCGCAGGCCGCACAGGGCCTCCCATTGATAAAGCTCCAGCAAAAGGGCATAGGCGCTCAGCGCGGCCTGGTTCCGGTCCGGCCGGGCAAGGGCTTTGGCCCGGCTTCTGCGGCGCAGGCTCCGGCTGAGCAGCAGCCCCGCCGCAGCTAGCAGCAGCCCACAGCAGCCCAGCACCAGCCAGCCGGCCTCCTTCTGTCCTCCCGGGCCTCCGGCGGCAGGCCCGCTCAGGTCCGGGGCGGGGCTAGCCCCCTGCTGGGGCTCTGGGGTAGAGAGGCCCAGCTCGTCCTCCCGCAAGGGACGGCGGTCTCTGGGGGGCAGGGTGGCGGCAGGCTCCTGGCTGGGTATTTGAATGGCCTCTCCCTCTGAGCCCCCCGGGAGAGCGGCATTATAGTACACCGATGGATTGTCGGTAGAGGCAGGGGTCACCTCCACCGGCACCCAGCCGGTCCCGCCGCAGTAGACCTCTACCCAGGCATGGGCATTGTAGTCAGGCACGTCTACCCAGCCGCTTTGGGTGCAGGGCACCGCATAGCCCTCGGCATACCGGGCCGGGTAGCCTGCCGAGCGCAGCAGCAGCACAGCCGCGCTGGCAAAGTGCACGCAATACCCCTCCTGGGACTGGTCCAGAAAAAAGCCCACAAAGTCCTCCCCGGGCTGGGGCGCAGGGGGCGACAGGGTGTAGGTGTAATATTGGCGGAACACCTGGGCAATACGGTAGGCGAAAAGCACCGGGCCGTCCCGAAAGTCAAAGCGTTCCTCCCTGGTGTAGGGGTTCAGGTCCAGGGCTTGGCGGTAGCTGACAAGGTACTCCCGCAGGCTCTCAGGCACCTGGGTGTAGTAGCGGTAGACAAAGTCGTGATAGGCCTCCATCTGGTCCAGAAAGTCCGGGTCCTTCAGGTCCAGCTGGTCCTGAAGCGCCTCCGGGGCCTTCCACAGGTCCTCGGTCCAGCCCTCCCCTCCGGCCTGAAACTGAGCGTCCAGGCTGCTCCGCAGGACCTGCCACTGCCGGGGGTCCTCCACGCCCAAGGAGCCCGTCCAGGCGTTGTTTCCGTCCAGCAGCTGGTCATACTCGTCATACTGGCTCCGCTCATGGCCCTGGTCGGCCCGGCCCATCTGGACGGCGGAGGAGCCCAGAAGGCACTCGGCCACCCGGGAAAAATAATGGGTCCCTGTGGGAGCGCCGCAGCTTTTCAGGGTATATTCCCGTGTACCGGCCAAAAAGTCCGTTGACTTTACAAAGCCGTCGTCCACAAATTCCAGACCCTGCCGGGCCAGCTGAGCCTCTCCGTCCGCCAGGCCGCAGGGGGTGAACACGCACCGGGGATTGGCCCCCAGGTTCTGCACAGACAGCAGGTAAGCGACCGGCGCGTCTACCCCGTCCAGGTACATCTGCTCCCGGTACAGGGCAGTCTGGTTCTGTGCCTGTAGGGCCAGCTGCTCCTGCTCTTGCCGGGCCTCGCCCTTTAGACGCTCCCAGCTGCTGCCGGTGTACACGCTGCCCACAAAGCTTTTCAAATACTCCTTCGGGTGCCGCCGCAGGTGTTCCCCCACATCGTAGTTGTAGGGGTACTGGGCGGCGTCATCGATCCCCTGCCAGTCAAACTTGACCCGCAGCACGGTTTCGCCGGTGTAGGCCCGGCTGCCCAGGGTATTCAGCTGCACCTGGCGGTTGCTGCTGCCCTGGCCTCCCCGCATATAAGACCGGGAGCCAAGCCCCTCCTCCACCAGACTGCGCAGGCTGTCCACCAGCTGGGGGCGGGCATAGCTCTCAGGGGGAGAGAGCAGGTAGACCCCTGCCATGCCGGCCAGCAGCAAGGGCAAAAGCAGCAGGGTGCCCGGCTTTGCCGCAGCCGCGCCAGAGGCCCGGTAGCGCTCCCGCCGGCCCAGCAGGCCCTGTCGCCCCCCCAGCACAGAGGTCACCAGCAGCAGGGCGCACCAGAACAGCAGCAGCGCCCCAAAGGCCCAGTCCGCGGGCAGAATGGAAAAGCTGAGGGGGAACACCAGCAGCATGCCGCTGAGACAGAAAGCCCCCAAGGTGCTGCCCCGGCGGGCCAGCAGGCGGCTCATGCACCAGAAGAAGGGGTAGAACAGCAGACTGAAAAAGACCGTACACTCGGCCTCCGGGTGGGGGCGGGGGACGCCGGGGGCATAGCGGAGGGCCAGGGTGGGCAGGTTATAGTTCAGCTTGTCACTGTACTGGTCCAGCATGGCGTTAAGGCTGCGCTGGGCCCCGTGAAGAAACTGGTCGAAGAAAAACACGCTCAACGCCAGCCACACCGCCCAGCCTGCCAGCGACGCCGACCACCACCGCCTGCGGGGGTCCACCTGCCGCCAGACAGTAAAGCCGCAGCACAGCAGCCCGGCGGCAGTTAAGGCGGCGGGGCTTACCGGCAGGGCAAAGGCGCTGATAAAGCAGCCCCAGGCCCCCAGCCCGCCCAGGGCAGAGAGCACAACGTAAAAGACCCACCGGCGGGCCGGGGAGCTTTCTGTAAGCAGCAGCCGGGGGTGGTCCAGCTGCATGGTCTGTGAGGGCTTCGCCATCGGCAGGCCTCCTTTCCTTGGTCGCCGCGCCTGGGCCTTAGAGTCTGTTTTAAAACCGGCGAAATGCTGGATATTTGGCCAGAAATGAGTGGTTTCAAGGAAAAAACCGCAAGAAATGCTTCCGCCTTTCGAGGATTTTTGACGCCGGAAACACCATTTCTGGGCATAACAGACAGTGTTTCGGAGTTTTCAAACAGACTCTAAAGCAGGAGGCCGCTCAGGTCCTCGGCGACATGCCCAGGCCGCACCCGCAGGGGCAGCAGCTCCGGGGGCAGGCGTTCCGGCTGGCCCCAGGGCCGGGCGGCGGCCATATGCAGCCGGGCCTGGGGGTACTGCCGCACCAGCCGGCTCAGGGTGTCCGGGTCCGGCTCAGAGCACAGGTACACCACCCGGGACACCCCGCCGGGCAGCGACGGCGGCAGGCGCAGGGGCTGGCGGTCCGTATGGCACAGCACTGCCTCCACGGCCGGGAGGGCCTCCTCAGGCTGGTCCACATCCACAAATACCGTCCGCCCGGCCTGAGAGTACCCGATGCAGAAGCCCAGCTCCCGCCCGGCCAGAAACTCCCCCAGGGTTGCCAGCACGTCCATCAGAGCGTCTCCCTCCACGCTGCTGCCGGTGAGCTCCGCCAGCACCAGCGCCCGGTCTGTCAGGGGCAGACTGGCCTCCCGCACCAGCAGCGAGCCGGTCTTCTGAGAGAGCTTCCAGTCCACCCGGCTGAACCGGTCCCCGGGCCTGTAGTCCCGCAGGCCGAACAGCTCGGTAGGGTCGTCTCCGGGCTTTTGGGCAGAATACCGCTCCTGGTCCTCTCCCCAGGCGTGGGTGGGGGCCATGTCCAATGCCGGGCGGCAGACACTGGGGAGAACCAGCACCTGGCAACTGCCTGTGCGCCGGAAGCAGGGCAGGGAAAAAAGGCCCAGCAGGTCATAGGCCCGGGCCTTTGTCAAACGGCAGGTGAGACTTCCGCACAGAGAGCTGGTGAGCTTATGCTCCATCAGCTGGGGCGTGCGGCTGGGGGAGAATTCCAGGCTCTCCCTCCGCTCCTCCCCGGTAAAATGGTTTTTGATAACCAGCGTTACCCGGGCCCGCCCGGAGGGAAGGGGCCAGCGGGTCATGACCGCTACCTGCAAGGGAATAGGCTGGCCCTTGCAGGTGCGGGCCGTCTCTCCCCCGCCGGGAACGCAGACAGAAGCCCGCAGGGTCAGCATACCCGGCAGAGAGACTCCCAGCGAAATCAAGGGCAGCGCCAGCGACAGCCAAAAGACGTACATGGAGTGATAGCCGTTGAAGCAGACGAAGAATATTCCGGTAAACAGGAGGATCAGCAGATAGGCCAGCCGGTTTTTCAGCACCTTTGCCCCTCCTCACTTCAGCAGGCGGGGGGCGGGCACCTGGGCCATCACGCTCTCCAGCACTGTGTGGGAGTCCATGCCGCTCATTCTCGCCTGGGGCTCCAGCACCACCCGGTGGCCCAGCACGTCGTAAAGCAGCAAATTGATGTCTGCTGGGACAATATAGTCCCGCCCGCCCATCCAGGCCGAGGCCCGGCAGGCGCGAATCAACGCCCCGCCTGCTCTGGGGCTGGCCCCCAGCCGCAGAGAGGGGTCCTCCCGGGTGGCGGCGCACAGCTCAGCCACATAGCGGTACAGGTCGTCTGCCACATGGACGCCGGCTGCCTCCCGGCGCATCTGTTCCACCTCCTCCAAGGTGGCGGCGGGCAGAATGGATTCCAGAGGCCGGCGGCTTTCGGTCTGCTTCAGAATACGCACCTCCTGCTCTGGCGAAGGGTAGCCGATGCTCAGCCGCAGCATAAAGCGGTCCAGCTGCGACTCGGGCAGGGGCTGAGTGCCGGCAGTGCCCAGGGGATTCTGGGTGGCAATCACAGTGTAGGGCCTGGGCAGGGGGCGGCTGACGCCGTCCACAGTGACCTGTCCCTCCTCCATGGCCTCCAACAGGGCGCTCTGGGTTTTTGCGCTGGTGCGGTTGATTTCGTCGGCCAGAAAAAGATTGCTCAGCACCGGGCCGGGGCGGTATTCCAGGCGGTTGGCCTCCTTGTTGAAAACAGAATAGCCCACCACGTCGCTGGGCATGGTCTCGGGGGTAAACTGCACCCGGGAGAAGCCCATGCTCATGGCCCGGGAAAAGGCCAGGGCCAAAGTGGTCTTTCCCACGCCAGGGTTGTCCTCCAGCAAAATATGCCCGCCCGCGACAATGGCCATCAGTGTTTTGCACACTACGGTGTCCTTGCCGATAATCGCCTTGCGGACCTCATTGATGATTGCCAGTGCTTTGGGCTGTGTCATAGGCTGGCCTGCTTTCTGTATGATCGAATTAACCCGCAGGATGGAGGAAAAACCTCCATCTAACAAAAATAGGGAAGCTTTCACTTCTCTATTCGGGGTAGGGCTATTCACATGTAGGGAGGCAAAAATTTGGAGCGGACGACGAGGCTCGAACTCGCTACCTCCACCTTGGCAAGGTGGCGCTCTACCAGATGAGCTACGCCCGCACGACTGACAGTATTATATACCCGTCAGAGAAAAATGTCAATGGTAAATTGAAAAAACCTATAATTTTTTTCAAGGGGGGGGGGCAGGGGACGGCCAAAAGCCGCCGCGCGGTCAAAGGCCTCCCCGCCAGCCATAGGTGTGTAGAGTGGCTTGGCGGGGAGGCCTTTCGCTCTGAATTTACAGCTCTGAAAACGGACGCTCGCCCCCTTGCTCCGCAAGGGGAAGAAGCTTTGCTTCGCAAACCTTCCGCAGCCGCCAAGGACGCGCGTCTGCGCTCGCTGGGCGTTTGCTCTATCCCAGTTGGCCGCAAACAGATGGTTAAAACAAAAGCGGTTTTTTCCTGCTCGTTTTGGATTCTCCTGAAAGGGGATCAATAAAGATCTACTTCTGTAGCTGATGGCAGCGAACCGTCCGCTGGTCTCCCTTTGGTCGACCTCGCTCCGACTTGCCTGCGGCATCCGACTTGCCTGCGGCAAGTCGACGGCGGCGCAGCTCTGCCCCGTTCCCTACTTGGTGATGAGAGAAAACTACTACCTCGCACCTTTGCTATCTGCGCCGCCTAAGTTCAAGGTCAAGACCTTGGGGACTCTGTCCCCAAACCTCTGCAACCTTTGTAAAGGTTGACGAAACTTTTTATTCGCGCTCTTTTGCTTCTACTCCACTTTGGTTTTTTTGCCCGCGAGCTGGCTTTTTCGGCTAGCACTCCTCAATGCGCAGCAGCCGGTTGTATTTCGCCACCCGCTCCGTCCGGCAGGGCGCCCCTGTCTTAATCTGCCCCGCATTCACCGCCACTGCCAGGTCGGCAATAAAGGTGTCCTCCGTCTCCCCCGACCGGTGGGAGATAATGGTGTTGTACCCGCTGCGCCGGGCCAGGTCAATGGCCTGCAGGGTCTCCGTCAGGGTGCCAATCTGGTTGGGTTTGATGAGAATGGCGTTCCCCGCCCGCTGGTCAATGCCCTGCTGCAGCCGCTCTATATTGGTGACGAACAGATCGTCTCCCACCAGCTGCACCCGGCCGCCAATGCGGGCGGTCAGCTCTGTCCAGGCGGCAAAGTCCTCTTCCCCCAGGGGGTCCTCCACCGAGATAATGGGGTAGCGGCCCACCAGCCCCTCCCAATACTCAATCAGGTCCTCCGGGGCCATGGTCTTCCCCCGCTTGGGCAAGCGGTAAGCGCCGCTCTCAGTGACCCACTCGCTGCCGGCAGCGTCCAGGGCCAGCTGGACCTTGCCCCCGTAGCCGGCCTTTTCAATGGCTGCCAGCACCTCCTCAATGGCCTCCTCGTCCGAGCTCAGGTCCGGGGCAAAGCCGCCCTCGTCCCCCACGCCGGTAGAGAGCCCCCGGGCCTTCAGCCGGGACCCCAGGCTGTGATAGATTTCGCTGCACCAGCGCAGCCCCTCCCGAAAGCAGGGGGCCCCGGTGGGCACAATCATGAATTCCTGAATGTCGATATTATTGCCTGCGTGGGCTCCGCCGTTGAGAATATTCATCATGGGGACAGGCAGCTTGTAGGCTGCCGCACCCCCCAGAAAGCGGTACAGGGGCATACGGTAGTGGGCGGCAATGGCCCGGGCGCAGGCCAGGGACACCGCCAAAGTGGCGTTTGCCCCCAGGTGGGCCTTGTTGGGGGTGCCGTCCAGCCGGCCCAGCACCGTGTCCACCTCCCGCACGGTCAGGCAGTGGAGCTTCTCCAGGGCCGGGGAGATGATCTCGTTTACATTGCGAACCGCCTTAAGCACGCCCTTGCCGCCATAGCGCCGGTCGTCTCCGTCCCGCAGCTCTACAGCCTCAAACTTGCCGGTAGAGGCCCCCGAGGGCGCGGCGGCAGTGCCCATGGTCCCGTCCGAGAGCTGCACCGTGGCGCTCACCGTGGGGTTGCCCCGGGAGTCCAGAATTTCACAGCCGTACACCTTTTGTATTTTTACCATATTTCTTCCACCTTTCCACTTTTTGCTTAAATCTATTATTGTGCATTGCAAGTGGAAATAAACTGTGGTATACTCAAAATATCCCAAATATGAGGATGCGCCTCCCCTGCTCAGGCGTGTGTATGATGCCCGCGCCGTCTGTAAGAGACACTCTGTATAACGGATGGAGGAACCGTGGAGAAGAGGGTCCATTGGTTGCGGGAGGACAGCAGTCCCGCGGTAAAATACCGTACACAGACGGAAATATTGGGTCAGCCGGCCGGTGGACATATTTTTCCCCTTTGAGCCCATGCGCGTAGGGCTGCAGAACATAGTGGAGAGCTTCTCCCCTTTGGAATATGGGGGCGCGGCCTGGATGCAGGAGGCCTGGGAACGATTGGAGGAGCAAAAGGATGAAATGGGCAGGGTCATTCTGGACGGAACGCCCAGACGCTCCTATCCGCCCAAAGAAAAAGTCAAGAAAGCCAGCAAGTGGGCGGCCTTTTATATGCTGCTTGCAAAAGCGCACGGTTCTGACCGCTGATTAGCTGTTTCTTAAAAAATTCAATAAACGAAAAGTGAGGTCATTGCTATGAACTTCCCCCGCGTCACCCCCGAATCGGTGGGCGTCCCCTCTGCCGCTGTTACCGCCATGCTGGACCGGCTCTACCGCAAGGGCATTGAGATGCACGCCTTTATGCTTCTGCGCCACG
The DNA here is from genome assembly GCA_910587835.1 of uncultured Oscillospiraceae bacterium. Lineage (GTDB taxonomy): Bacteria > Bacillota > Clostridia > Oscillospirales > Acutalibacteraceae > Acutalibacter. The sequence goes on from CAJUNQ010000010.1 coordinate 82,097, forward strand.
GCCAGGTCTGCGCTGAGGGCAGCTGGGCCCCCTATGCCCCCGGCACCCCCCACATCATGTTCTCCTTCAGCAAAAGCCTCACCTCCACTGCCATTGGCTTTGCCGTGCAGGAGGGTGTGGTCTCTCTGGACGACCGTCTTATTGACATCTTCCCGGAGGAGGCCCCCCAGGACCCCAGCGAAAACCTGAAAAAGTGCTGTGTCCGCCACCTGCTGATGATGGGCTGCGGCCATGAGACGGAGATCAGCTGGGCCGGTGACAGCAGCGCCGACTGGATCACTGCCTTCCTGCACCATCCCTTTGTCTACGAGCCGGGAACCCACTTCCTCTACAACACCGCAGGCACCAACATGCTCAGCGCGGTCATCACCAAAAAGACCGGCCTGCCCCTTACCCAGTTCCTGAAGCCCCGGCTGTTCCAGCCCCTGGGCATGGGGGACATTTTCTGCCAGCCCATGCCCGACGGCACGGAGATGGGCGGCGCGGGCATGTCCCTCGCCATTGAGGACATGGCCCGGTTTGTGCAGTTTGTGGCCAACAAGGGCAGCTGGGAGGGCAAACAGCTGCTGAACGCCGCCTGGTTTGACCAGGCCACCGGCAAGCAGATTGAAAACGCCGGGGCCGGCTGGGGCGGCGACCCGGACTGGCAGGCAGGCTACGGCTTCCAGTTCTGGCGCTGCGCCCCTCAGGGGGTCTTCCGGGGAGACGGGGCCTATGGCCAGTTCGGCGTTGTGATGCCGGACCAGGACGCGGTGCTGGTGATCCACTCCGCCTCTCAGACCCTGCAGGCAGTGCTGGACGCGGTGTGGGAGGAGCTGCTCCCGGCTATGGCCGCAGCCCCCCTGCCGGAGGACCGGAAGGCCTGGCATGTGCTGGACCACCGCCTGAAGCACCTGGAGCTGAACCCCCTGCTGGGCACCCGCAGCCCCGGCGGCGAGGCCTCCCTCAACGGCGCGGAGTACCTGCCGGACCAGCCCCTGCCCGGCCTGCGGGACATTGTGGGCGGGGTAGGCTGCTTTGGGCCCCAGGGCGGGGCGCTTCAGTCTCTATCCTTCCGTTTTGAGGAGGGCAGAGCCCAGCTGATCTGCCGCCAGGACAGCGGGGAGGCTGTGCTGGACCTGGGCATGGAGGGCCATTTTGCCACCACGGTGGTGGACGGGGTCCCCTATGGGGTCAACTCTGCCTGGCGGGAGCGGGACGCCCTGGAGGTCCACCTGCGCAACACCCGCATGGCTGCGGGGCGGCGGTTCCTGTTCCGCTTTGCGGGCAGCAGGCTGACAGTTACCGCGTCTCCCACTCTGCCGGAGCCCGCCGGACTGGGGGAGCTGTCTCTGCCTGAGCTGCGCTTCACCCTGAAGGAGGGGGAAGTCAGCACCCGCACCCGGATGTACTGGGAGGTCAATGGCTGAGAGAAAAGGCAGCAAAGACAGCATGAGGCAAAGGAGGAGGCTGGAGTCTGTTTGGAAACGGGAGAAATGCTGGATTTTTGGCCGGGAACGAGTGATTTTAAGAAAAAACGGCAAGAAAGGCCGCCTTTTCAGGCTTTTTTGACGCCGAAAGCACCGTTTCGGGTCAAAACAGACTATGCTTCGGAGTTTTCAAACAGGCTCTAGGGTACGGCCCCGCCAGGTCTGACAGGCACGCCGCGCAAGCCGCTTTTGTGGAAATGCTGATAAAAAAGGACCGGGCCCGCTGGGGGCTCCGGTCCTTTTTTGGCCGCTGGGGCGTTTCTTTTAGTAGTTCTCGGGCTTTACCCGGAAGTAGCTCTGGGGATGGGCGCACACCGGGCAGAGCTCGGGGGCCTTTTTGCCAATGCAGATGTGGCCGCAGTTCATGCACTGCCACACCGCGTCCCCGTCCTTAGAGAAGACCAGGCCCTCCTCCATATTCTTGGCCAGCTTGCGGTAGCGCTCCTCGTGCTCCTTCTCAATCTTCGCAACCCCCTCGAACAGGGCGGCAATCTGGTCAAAGCCCTCTTCTTTGGCGGTTTTGGCAAAGCCGGCGTACATGTCGGTCCACTCATAGTTCTCTCCGTCGGCAGCTGCCTTCAGGTTGTCCAGGGTGTCGCCAACGCCGCCGTTGAGGAGCTTGAACCACATTTTCGCGTGCTCCTTCTCATTGTCGGCAGTCTCCTGGAAGATCTCGGCAATCTGTACATAGCCGTCCTTTTTGGCCTTTGAGGCAAAATAGGTGTACTTGTTCCGGGCCTGGCTCTCGCCGGCAAAGGCAGTGAGCAGGTTGGCCTCGGTTTTGCTTCCTTTCAGCTCAGGCATGGTGATGACCTCCTATTCGGTTTGACATTATGATTCAGTATAAGGGATTCGCCGGATAAAGTCAAGGAAAATCCCGATTTGTAAAATAATCGTGAATCTCCCCGGAACAGTTGAAAAACCCTGTGAAAGACGGTATACTGAAGGTAAAATAAAGCGAAGGGCGTGATTTCATGCTGTTCCAAAAACTCCAACGCTTCCTTTACGGCCGCTATGGCACTGACAAGCTGAACCTGGCGCTGCTGGTCCTGGGTCTAGTATTGTCCCTTGCGGGAGGAATATTCTTCTGGCCTTTGGCGCTGGCCGCGGATGTTTTCTACCTGCTTGCCCTGCTGCGCACCTTCTCCCGGAATATCCCCGCCCGCCAGCGGGAGCTGGGCTGGTTCATGGGGGTCTGGGGGCCTGTGGAGAACAAGCTGCGGCTGGAGAAGCAGCGGTTTGCCCAGCGCAAGACCTATAAATACTTCAAGTGCCCCTGCTGCCGGCAGCAGCTGCGGGCCCCAAGAGGCAGGGGGAAGATTGAGGTCACCTGCCAGAAATGCCGCAGCGTCTTTCAAACCAAAACCTGAGGTGAATGCTCATGCCTAACAAAAACTTCGGCGCCGCGCCCTACCGGCGCGCCCTTCACACCGGCTGCCTGCTGATTGCCTTTGCCGCCCTGGCCGTGCTGGCCGTGCTGCGCTTTGACCAGGTATGGGCCGGAGGCTTTACCCTGCTGAACGCCCTCTCTCCGGTGTTTGGGGGGCTGGTCATTGCCTATATCCTCAATGTGTTCGTCCGCTTTTTTGAGGATATCGCCTTTCGCCCCTTTGCCCGTTCCAGGTCCAAAATATGGAAAAGGCTGCAGCGGCCCCTGGCTGTCGCCCTGGCCTACCTGGTGGTGCTGCTGGTGGCGGCGTTCATCTGCTTTTTCATCATTCCCAGCCTGGTAGAATCCATGAGCGGCCTGGCGGTGACCATTCAGCACAACCTGCCCATCTACGCCAATCAGGCCGTTGCCTGGGCCAACGACGTGGCCCGGGAGTATGACCTGACCTTTGTGCAGGACTTTCTCACCGGCTTTAACTGGACCACCCTGCTCAGCGACGCCACAAAATTCACCACCGACTTTTTGGCCTCTCTGTTCAATGTCACGGTAAACTTGGCCTCAGGGCTGTTCTCGGCCATTATGGGCTTTATTTTCTCTGTTTACATGCTTTTTGGCAAAGAGCGGCTCATACGCGGGGCCAAGGACAGCCTGCGGGCCTTTTTGCCGGAGCGCGCCGCCCGCATTGCGGGCCGGGTGGGGCGGCTGACCAACCGGGTGTTCTTCTCCTTTGTCCAGGGCCAGCTGACCGAGTGCGTCATTCTGGGTGTGCTGTGCTATGTGGGCATGAGCATTCTGCGGCTGGACTACGCCCTGCTCATCTCCTCGGTGGTGGCGCTGGGGGCGTTGATCCCCATTCTGGGCGCATACATTGGCGCGGGAGTGGGGGCCTTCATTCTGCTGCTGGTGCACCCCATTGACGCCTTGATCTTTCTGATCTTTCTGGTGATTCTTCAGCAGGTGGAGGGCAACCTGATTTATCCCCGGGTGGTGGGCTCCTCCATTGGCCTGCCCCCCCTGTGGACCCTGTTCGCGGTGATGTTCTGGGGCGGCGTGCTGGGCATCGTCGGCATCTGGATTGGTACGCCGGTGACCGCGGTGGTCTACCGGCTGTTCAAAACCGAGGTCTATGCCCGGCTGCGGAAGCGGGAGGACAGGACCGCGCCCCTCCCGGCAAAGGACGGGGACCAGGGCGGCGAATAAGGCGTTCCGGCAAAGGAACGGGCAGGGAGGTATGGTTTATGAAGCTCTCCATCGACCCCCAGGGGCTGTGGTATCATGGCTCCCCTCTCCGGTTTTCCGAGCTGCGGGAGGGCAGCACAGTCACCCAATGGCGGGAGCTGGCGGAGGCATTCTCCCATAAGCCCACCGTTTTGGGGTATGACGGCAACGGGAGTATTACCCACAACGGTACTGCGCCGGGGTATCTGTATGTGGTGGACGAGCCCGCCGCCATAGGCCCGGACCTGTACCCCCACCCCAGGACCACCATCGACCCCAACGCAGAGTTCCTTACCAGACGGCCCCTGCGGGTGCGGCTGGTCGGAGAGCTGAAGTGAAAGCCCCTGCTTGCTTTGGCAGACTCTTTACCGACAGGAAGAAACAGATGGAGCGGATATCATCCGCCTGCTCCGTAGAAGCGCCGGGACCCTGGGAGAGCCTAACAAGATCCTCTGGATGTGCATCATACATAAAATGCCCGGCAGGATGCTCCCCCAGGGGAGCGTCCAAAATAGAGATATTATGATATAATGAGGGAATATGAGAAAGAGAACAGAAGAGGCATGGAAAAATGCCCAAAATGCGGAAAGACAGAAAATCAGGTCAAGGCCGGGTACAACGGTTCGGGGACGAGGCGCTGCAGATGTAAGGAGTGCGGCATATATTACACCGTAGATCCGAAGAGACACGCGTATCCGGAAGAGACTAGGGAACTGGCGATCAAAATGTACTACGGCAGGGTCAGCGGCCGGGGGGGGGGAATACTGGGAATGAACAAATCCAATGTAACAAATTGGATAAAAAAAGAGCGCAAAAAATGATGTGGAAAAGTGCAAAAGCCTCTGCGCGTCTGAGATCGTAGAACTGGATGAGCTGTACTGGTTCCTGGAGCGCAAGCCCCGCACAGAAACACGGGAAAACATCTATATCATGACGATGGTGAGCAGGAAGCCACGACAAATTGTAGGTCATGTGGCGAGTGTGGACAAATCTTCCCGAACAATCCAGCAGATGGTAGATGCGGCCCCAGAGGCTCAGGAGTGCTGCACAGATGGGTACAGCGGCTATCTCCCTGGAAAGCACATTTTCAATGTCCATAACAAAAGTGACACCTTTACAATGGAAGGCGTCAACGCTGACCTGCAGCATTATATCCCGACTTTGGCACGGCGCAGCAGGTGCTTTCCCAGAAAGCTGGAGAACCTTCAGGCCGTTCTTGCTGTTTCTGTTCGCGCTTATAACCGCTTTGGTGCGCAGAAAAGTCGTTTTCGCTCCCGCCATCCTGGGGCTGCTCTCCCTTTTTCGCTCTTTGACTTCCTTTAACTCTGCCTTGGGACACTCCCTCCGTTTTTTCTTCTTGACAGCGCTCTCTTTTCCCGCTATAATAAGGCAAACGCTATGATAAGGACGCCCTCTGCATTTCTGCTCCGCTTCAGAGAGTCCGCGCCGTCGGCTGTAAGCGCGGACAGCGGAGCCTGCCTGGGCCACCACCTTTGAGCTTCTGCCAACCGCGCCCGGCCCCCTGGCCCGCGCCTAAGGCGTGACGGACGGCCCCGTTACCGGCCAGCCATGAGGAAGAGCGGGACCTGCTTTGTCTTGCTCTTTGAATCCGGGTGGAACCGCGGTGCGCCTTGAATTTTACCCCAAAGGTCGCGTCGCCCCAGAGAGAATTTGCCCTGCCCTTGAGGGAGAGCAAATTTGCAGCCTGGGGCGGCGTTTTGTTTTCTCTTTCCGTGACAAAGCCCCGTCTCAGAGACAAGAAAGGAGAAAAGCTTTATGATTACCATTGACCTGAAGGGTCAGCCCAAGGAGTTTGAAGCTGGCGTGACCCCCGCTGAGGTCGCCAAGTCCATTGGCATGGGGCTGTATAAGTCTGCCTGCGCCGCCCGGGTCAACGGGACGGTCTGCGACCTGCGCACCCCTCTCGCTGAGAACTGCTCTCTGGAAATTCTCACCTTTGACGACCCGGAGGGCAAAAAGGCCTACTGGCACACTGCCTCCCATATTCTGGCCCAGGCGGTGCAGCGGCTGTATCCGGGCACAAAATTCGCCATTGGCCCTGCCATTGACAACGGCTTTTACTACGACTTCGACCTGCCCGCCTCCATCTCTCCTGACGACCTGCCGAAAATTGAGGAGGAAATCAAAAAAATCACCAAAGAGAATATAGAGCTCACCCGCTTTGAGCTGGACCCTGCCGCTGCCAAAGAGAAAATGTCCGGCCAGGACTACAAGCAGGAGCTCATAGACGAGCACAGCGGCAATGGGGAGAAGATCAGCTTTTATGAGCAGGGAGACTTCTGCGACCTGTGCGCCGGCCCCCATCTCATGTCCACCGGCGGGGTGAAAGCTGTAAAGCTCACCTCCATCACCGGGGCCTACTGGCGGGGGGACTCCACCAAGAAAATGCTCACCCGCATTTACGGCATTGCCTTCCCCAAGGCCAGTCAGCTGGAGGAGCACCTGCAGATGCTGGAGGAGGCCAAAAAGCGGGACCACCGGAAGCTGGGAAAGGAGCTGGGCCTGTTTATGCTCCGGGACGAGGGACCGGGCTTCCCCTTCTTCCTGCCCAAGGGCATGGTGCTGAAAAACACCCTGCTGGACTACTGGCGGGAGGTTCACAAGCGCTATGGCTACCTGGAAATCTCTACCCCCATTATGCTCAACCGCCAGCTGTGGGAGCGCAGCGGCCACTGGGACCACTATAAGGACAGCATGTACACCACAGTCATTGACGACATCAATTTCGGCGTCAAGCCCATGAACTGCCCGGGCGGCATGCTGGTTTATGCCAGCGAGCCCCATTCTTATAAAGAATTGCCCCTGCGGGTGGGAGAGATTGGCCTGGTGCACCGGCATGAGCTCTCCGGCACCCTGCACGGGCTGTTCCGGGTGCGCTGCTTTAACCAGGACGACGCCCACATCTTTATGACCCCGGACCAGATGCAGGACGTGATCCAGGAGGTTGTGCGCCTGTTCGACGAGGTGTACTCCACCTTTGGGCTCAGCTACACCATTGAGCTCTCCACCATGCCTGAGGACCACATCGGCACAGTGGAGGAGTGGGAGAAGAACCAGGACATTCTGAAGCAGGCCATCACCGGCATGGGCAAGGACTTTGTCATCAACGAGGGCGACGGCGCCTTCTACGGCCCCAAGCTGGACTTCCACCTGGCGGACTCTCTGGGCCGTACCTGGCAGTGCGGCACCATTCAGCTGGACAGCCAGCTGCCAGAGCGTTTCCAACTGGAATACACCGGCGAGGACGGCCAGAAGCACCGGCCCGTGATGATTCACCGGGTGGTGCTGGGCTCCATCGAGCGGTTCATCGGGGTGATCACCGAGCATCTGGCGGGCAAGTTCCCCCTGTGGCTCAGCCCTGTGCAGGCAGTGGTGCTGCCCATCTCCGAGCGTCACCATGCCTATGCCCAGGCCCTCGCCGCCAAGCTGGAGGAGGCCGGCCTGCGGGTGGAGTGCGACCTGCGGGCGGAGAAGATCGGGTACAAAATCCGGGAGGCCCAGGTGCAGCAGACCCCCTACATGCTGGTAGTGGGGGACAAGGAAGTGGAGTCTGCGGGCATTTCGGTGCGCCACCGCAAAGAGGGCGACCTGGGCGCCATGAGCGCCGAGGAGTTCATTGAGAAGGCAAAGGCGGAAGTCAAGAGCCGGGAAATCAAGTAAAGGTTAAAAGCCGCTTGAGCGGCTGGTAATATAAAAACGCGGTCCGGGGGTAAAAGGCTTGGCAAGGTCAAGCTTTTGCCCCCGGGCTGATTTTTGCTGTATGGATCTGGGGAGTATCAGGCATTCAGCAAGGCGGCTAGGCTGCCCCAGCAGCGGGAGAAGATGAATGTGCTGTATGGGGATTCTCTACCTTCCAGGAAGGATAGAACACTTGAAAAAACGTCAGAATCTGGTATAATAGAGCGAAACAGGACAAGGGAGATACCAGAGAGGTGACGAGAGAAAGCAAGCTGACTGTTACAAATGTAATAGAGCACTACATAAGCAAGGCCACACCTGGGCAAGGGAAAATTATATATGAAAACGGGTATAATGTAAGCGGTCACCAGGCTGAGATTAATATGGCAAAATGGTTACACAGCACATTTGGGGGAGATATCAATCTATTAAAAGAAGCAGAAGTGAAAAATGAGAAGACTCCAGATTTTATCTGGAAGGGAAAACAGTGGGAGTTAAAAAGCGCTTCTTCTATAAACAGTGCAGACAAACAATTACAACATGCTATAAAACAAATTCAAAACAACCCAGGAGGAATTGTTTTGAACACTATGGAAAATATGGATATTCCCGCCTTGGAGCGACAGCTTGCCAGACGTGTGGAACGCAGTTCCATTGATGCATTCGATTTAATGCTTCTGTCAAAAGGCAAGTTGTTAAAGCTCTTAAGATATAAAAAGTGAGAGCTGGCACAGCAGCTCTCACGGGGTAAAGGAACATGCCTCTGTGCTGGTGCTGTCCCCTAACCATTTATATTATACACAGTTTCCCGCTGTTTTGCAAGAGGGACCCAAAAATTTGTTGGAAGAAAATTTTATGATACGTAAGGTAAGAGGCCAGTGCTGGCACTGCTCCCCCCACTGCGGAAAAGCCCTGTTCCCAATGTACAGCAACACCAGAATTGAGCATTTGAAATACCGCTGCAAGGCCTGCAAGAACGACATAGAAGTGAATATTTAAGAGCCATGAGCTGCCGGTAGCATTCGGTGGTTCATGGCTCTTTTGCTTTATAAAACTATGCGCCTATGCCGCAGAGCTGGATGTCCGGCCTTCTAGGTTGGCAGGGTAAGCCGGCCCGCACCACTGGCTTTTTGCCCGCCCGACCCTGCAAATAAAAAATTTCACTCCTCCCCCCTTGACAAACCGCCGTGTTGGGTGTATGCTTTAACTGTACTAATTGATATAGAACAGTTGGAGGTGGTAAGATTGTTCCGGATCGACTACAAAAGCGGCCTGCCAATCTTTGAGCAGATCTACCGCAGCGTAGTAAAGCTAGGGGCGGCCGGAGCCTTTGGAGAGAGCGGCCAGCTGCCCTCGGTGCGGGCGGTGGCCAAAGAGCTGGGCGTAAACCCCAACACCGTGCAGCGGGCCTATGCCATGCTGGAGCACGACGGGGTAATCGCCTCTGTGCCGGGCAAGGGCTCTTTTCTGACGCAGCCTCAAACAGTGCTGGAAAAACGCCGCGCCGCGGCTCTGGCCCAGGTGCGCCAGGCCGTTGCCGAGGCTGTGGACTGCGGCGTCAGCCGGGAGATGCTGCTTGCAGTATTCCAGGACCCGGCGCTGGAAAAACCGGAAAAGGAGGAATGAGCATGATAGAGATAAAACAGCTGTGCAAACGTTTTTCCCAGACAACAGCTCTGGACGGGGTCAGCCTGACCGTGCAGAAGGGCAGCATCTTTGGGCTGGTAGGCTCCAACGGGGCGGGGAAGTCCACCCTGCTGCGCATACTGGCAGGCGTCTACCGGCCGGATGGGGGAGAGGCTCTGGTGGACGGAGGCTCTCCCTGGCAGAACCAGGAGCTTCAAGCCCGGCTGCGGTTTCTGCCGGATGAGCAGTGGCTCCCTGCCCACAGCTGCCTGAAGGACCTGGGGAAGGTTCAGGCAAAATTTTACCCCAACTGGGACCAGCGTTGGTTTGAGGAGCTGTGCGCCCTGTTCCCTGTGAATGAAGCCGCCCCTTACCGTAAGCTGAGCAAGGGGAACCGGCGGCAGGCGGGGCTGATTCTGGCCCTCTCAAGCCGCCCGGAGCTTCTGCTGCTGGACGAGGTATTCGACGGCCTGGACCCGGTAGTGCGCAAGCTGGTGAAAAAGCTGCTGGCCCAAGAGGCCGCGGACCGGCGGATGACTGTGGCGCTGGCCTCTCACAACCTGCGGGAGCTGGAGGATTTTTGCGACACCCTGGCCCTTTTGCACAAGGGGGGACTGGTGCTGGAGCAGGACCTGGACGACATGCGCCTGAGCCTGTGCCGGGTGCAGGCTGTGTTCCCCAAAATGCCACGCCTGGAGGATGTGAAGCAAAAGCTCTGCGTCACCAACTGGGAGGTCAGCGGCTCTCTGGTCACCTTTGTGGCAAGGGGCAACCAGGAGGAGGTGCTGGCGGCAGTGGAGGAGTTTTCTCCCAGCTTCCGGGAGATGGTGCCGCTGTCTCTGGAAGAAGTATTTATCAGTGAAATGGAGGCGTCTGGCTATGACATCGAAAACATACTCAGCAAGTAGAATGCATGACCTGGGGCGGGTGTGCCTCTGGCAGCTCCGGCGGGGCCTGCCGGTCAGTCTGGCATACTGGGCGTTGTTTGTTCTTGGGACCCTTGTGCGCCTGGCCAGCCCGCAGGAAACTCTGATAGTCCTGAGCGCCTGCATGGCGGTCTACTCCTTTGTCATGCCCGCCTGGCTGCTCAGCGAGTGCTTTGGCCGCGCTCAGTCCGACTGGATTGAGGCCATGCCTGTGAGCCGGGGCGTCCGCTTTTGGGGGAGCCTTTTGCCCACGCTGGCCTCTTTGTGGGCGCCGGTTGTGGTGGCCCTTGGGCTGCGCCCGGGGATCACAATACTCTATCCCATGAGCAACCATACGGAGTGGCCGACTGTGGCCGTCCTCCTGATTTTAGGCGCGGCCACCCTGGCCTTTTGCTTCCTGACCGCAGCGGCCAGCGGCACTTACCTTGAGTACGCCCTGAACACCGGAGTGCTGGCCCTGCTCTGGCCGGCGCTGCTTTTGGCCTGGAACGCGCTGGCCTCTATTACCCTGCCCTGGATGCCCTCGCTTTTGGGCCCGAACCCGAACAATCCCACCGTGGCAGGCTCCCCGCCGCTTGCGCTGGTACTCCTACCCACAGACCAGGAGGGCATTGGCCCGCTGCTGGTGTGGATGGCCGGGTTTGCGCTGCTGCTGGGGGCCGGGGCATACTGGCTGTACTGCCACCGCAAAAGTGAGAACGCAGGCATGCCCCGGCGGTGCCGCCCTATCGAGCTTCTCATCCGGGTGGGGCTTGCCCTGTGCGCCGCGGCCTTTGTGGGCTATCACATGGCCGAAATGGCCTACTACGAAACCTGGGGCGGCTGGGGCATCCCCCTCACCCTGGGGAGCATGACGCTGACGCTGGCTCTGGTCTGGGCAGCCACCGAGGCCTTCTACCGCCACAGCCTGAAGGGCCTGCTCCGGCACTGGGCGCCCCTGGCGGTCTCTGTGGGGCTGACAGCCCTGGGCCTGGGGTTTATCTCCACCAGCTTTGGCGGGACGGGAGACCAGCCTGTGGACTGGGAGGAGGTGATCTGCGCCCAGGTGGACGGGGGCCAGGAGTTCAGGACAATTATTACGGACGGCTCCCCGGTGACAGACAGGAAGACCGGGCCCGGCGAAAAAAATCAGCAGCTGCATCCTGGCGTCACCAGCCCGGAGCTGCTGGCCCGGGTGAAAGAGCTGTGGAGCCAGTGGCTGCAGGTGGAGCGCGCCGCCCAGTACCCCTACCTGCCCGGGCGTAACGCCTACCCCGCCCAGGAGCTGGGCCATCTCGTGCTGAACGAACAGGTCTACCGAGACTTGAGCTGGGGCAGCAGGCCCAACCCAGAGAGCCAAGCCCTGTTCGACCAGTGCCAGGCTTTGATTGAGGAGATTACCCGCTCAGACGAGTATATCGACAGCGTGGTTCCCGTCAACGCGTCCCAGGCCCTGTCCCAGGTAGAGCAGATTCAGATGGAGCAGTCGGAGGACGCCTGGACTGACTACCACTGGCCCTTTGAGACCACCGATGAGTCCCCCCAGAACCCTATAGACCTGGCGGAGCTCCCCAAAGGCTTTTCAGAAAAGGTGGAGGCCGCTCTGCGGGAGGACCTGAAAGCCGGACGCTGCTCCACCTACAGCTGGCTGACAGAGAACCAGGAGACCATCTACCGGCTGCGCTATGAGGGCAGGGACGGGTTTACAGCCAAAGGGGGCCTTCTCTACCAGTTTTCGGAGCAGGGGAACTCTGTGGAACCTGCGGCGGGCAAAAAGCTGTTCATGAGCCGCCGGGATTATTATGGCGCTGCCACGGTGTTCACCGTCACCCCCGAGATGCCCTCTACCTATGCTCTGCTGGAAAAGGCCTATCAAGAGCGTTGATTTTATCTTTTTGCAATATTTGATAGACAAGCTGCATATTCTGTGATATAATCACCTTAACACGCCGGTTTCCCACCTGGTTTTGAAAAAGCCAGACGGCGGAGTTTCATAAGATTGGATGTGCTCCCTATGACTGTCACCCCCTGCGGATACACCCCCACCCTGGGCCTTTACGACACCCAAAAGGCCATTGGCCTCATCAAGAACATCTTTCAGGTCAAGCTATGCGCGGCTTTGCACCTCAAGCGGGTCACTGCCCCCTTGTTTGTAGACCCGGCCACAGGCCTGAACGACGACCTGAACGGAGTCGAACGCCCGGTGGGCTTTGATATTCCCGCTGTGGGGGGAGAGGGGCAGGTGGTGCACTCTCTGGCAAAATGGAAGCGGCTTGCCCTGCATGACTACGACTTTTTTCCGGGCAACGGCCTGGTGGCGGACATGAACGCCATCCGTCGGGACGAGGAGCTGGACAATCTTCACTCCATCTATGTGGACCAGTGGGACTGGGAGAAGGTCATCCGCCGGGAGGACCGGACCGGGGCCTATCTCACCGCCACGGTGGAGAAAATTGTCAGCGCCATATGCGGCACCCTGGATGAGCTGAAATGGCAGTTTTCCGACCTGGACGCCCAGCTGTGCCGGGACGTGGCCTTTGCCACCGCCCAGGAGCTGGAGGACCGCTGGCCGGAGCTGACCCCCAAAGAGCGGGAGAACCGTTTCACCCAGGAGCACAAGACCGTGTTTATCCATCAGATTGGCGGCAAGCTGAAAAGCGGAAAGCCCCACGACGGCCGGGCCCCGGACTATGACGACTGGCAGCTTAACGGCGACCTGCTGTTCTGGCACGAGCCCCTGGGGGTGGCGGTGGAAATCAGCAGCATGGGCATACGGGTGGACCCGGAGAGCCTGGACCGGCAGCTCACCGAGGCGGGCTGCGACAGCCGCCGGGCACTGCCCTTCCACCAGATGCTGCTGAGGGGGGAGCTGCCCCTCACCATTGGCGGGGGCATTGGCCAAAGCCGCCTGTGTATGCTGCTGCTGGGCAAGGCCCACATTGGCGAGGTCCAGGCCTCCCTTTGGGACCAGGAGACCAGAGAGAAGTGCAAGGCGGCAGGCGTTGTCCTGCTGTGAATATAAAGAATAAGGAATTCCGTTCGCGGCTGCGGGCGGAATTTTTTCTTTCTTTTTGGCGGAAATGGGTGTATAGTAATGTGTGGCATGAGGAAAGGAGGCGATCGATTTTCTTTCCCCATTTTCCGGCAGAGCGCAAAGACAGTTTTAGAGCTTGTTCCCCTAAGCTGAGTAAGAGGCTGTGCTCGCAATCCTTATGTACCTTGCGTACCTCAAGAGTTTTTGGCGCAGAAGCCGGCAAAAGTCTGCCAAAAAGGCGCGTCCGAACGCTTATAGGAGCACACTTTAAGGTCAATGCCGTGAAGCGCTGTCTCGTACTCTGTCACGCGCCTGACGCACCTGGACCGCGTGTTTTTCCCCTTACCATTTCCATACGGAGTGATTTTTTATGAAACGTATTTTGCTCATTGCCACCGGCGGCACCATTGCTTGTGCCAAAACCCAGAACGGCCTTGCCCCTGCCCTGGACCCCAGTCAGCTGCTGGCCCGGGTGCCGGACGCCCGAGGCTTTTGTCAGGTAGAGGCCATTCAGCCCCTGAACCTGGACAGCACCAACATTGCCCCCCAGCACTGGCAGCTGCTGGCCCGCATCATTGAGGACCACTACCACTGCTACGACGGCTTTGTCCTCTGCCACGGCACCGACACCCTGGCCTATTCCGCCGCGGCTCTCTCTTACCTGATTCAGAATACCCGCAAGCCCATTGTCCTCACCGGGGCCCAGAAGCCCATTGACCAGGAGGACACCGACGCCCGCCAGAATCTGCTGGACAGCCTGCGCTACGCCTGCTCCGGGGACAGCGGCGTGTGCATTGTGTTCGGGGGGCATGTCATTGCAGGCACCCGGGCCCGCAAAACCCGCACCAAAAGCTACAATGCCTTTTCCAGCATCAATTTTCCCGACATCGCGGAGATTCGCGACCACCGGGTGGTGCGGTTCATCCCCTGCGCCCAGAGCGGGGCTCCCTCCTTCACCCACAGCCTGAACACCCGGGTGGCGCTGCTCAAGCTCATCCCCGGCCTGGACCCGGGAGCCTTTGCCGCCTCTGGGCAGCTGTGCGACGGGCTGATTATTGAGAGCTACGGCGTGGGCGGCATCCCCGACCTGTACCTGGACCAGCTGGACGCCCTGGCTCAGGCGGGCAAAACCGTGGTGCTTGCCACCCAGGTGCCCCAGGAGGGCAGCGACCTGTCTGTCTACCAGGTGGGCCGCCGGGTCAAGGAGCGCTGCGGCCTGCTGGAGCCCTACGACATGACCCTGGAGTCTACTGTCACCAAGCTGATGTGGGTGCTGGGCCAGACCCGGGACCCGGAGGAGGTCCGGCGGCTGTTTTACACCCCTGTCAATTATGATTTGTTGTTCTGAAAGAGGGTACAGGCAGTTTTTCTCTCACTTCATCATATGAATAAAACCATAGGAAGGAGTGAGCCACATGCTGGCAATGCTTTTCAATCAGCTGATCGACCTGTTCTCTCATGTGTTCGCGGTCATGCTCCATGTCACCGGCACAGGCAGCTTTCCCCGGGCCCTCACCAGCGCCCAGGAGAAGCAGGCTTTGGAGGAGATGGCTAAGGGCAGCGCCGCCGCCCGCCAGACCCTCATCGAGCACAACCTGCGCCTGGTCGCCCATATCGTCAAAAAATACTATGTCAACGGCAGCGACCAGGAGGACCTGATCTCTATCGGGGCCATTGGCCTGATTAAAGCGGTAGACAGCTTTGACCCCGGCAAGGGCATCCGGCTTTCCAGCTATGCGTCGAAGTGTATTGAAAATGCTATGCTCACACAAGAGATACATGGCGGGTAAGTGTACCTCTGGGAGACGGGCTGTATCTGATGGACCGAGGTGGCAGGTGTGCGCCACTTTATGTACATACGTTCAGGGTATTTGCAACAGGGATAGGCAAGCAATATGAAGATTTGCACACTGTGCCTGAACATCTGCGTTGGTGTCGATACCGGTTGGGGATGATGCAGAAAGAGGTGGCCCAGCAAGTGGGCATCTCTCAATCCTTGTACGAGGAAATGGAGCGCGGGGATTGCCAGGAGTACCCAGCCCACGCGGTGGACAAGCTGGCGGCACTATATCAGGTACCGGTTGAGGATTTGTTGGATGAGTACAGTCGGTTCCTCTATGACGGGCCAGCTGACCAGATACGGTGCGCTCGGGAGAGGTTGGGGCTTAGCCGAAAAGCATTTGCAGAGCTGGCGAGGGTAGGGGAGAAGTCGGTGAGAGATTGGGAGATGGGGAGGAAGAAGGTCAGTAAGAAGAGTTGGGAGAGGCTGAAAAAATATCTTTCCCCTTTTTATCCGTGAAAAGATGTGGTATAATGGAGGAAAGTCAGAGTGGCGGAGGAACACATCGTGAAACTATATACCATCATCGGCGGGGTAAACGGCTGCGGGAAGTCCAGCCTGACCGGCGCGTTGAAAGCGGAGCGAAACGACCTTGGTACTATCATCGACCCGGATAAGCTGTCGGCAAAATTGGGCGGCTATGGGGCCGGTGGACGTGTGGCAGTTGCAAAGATCAACGAGTGCTTGGCAAAGGGGCTGAACTTTACTCAGGAGACCACCCTGGCCGGGGCGCGCACGGAGCGCACCATCAAGCAGGCAAAGGAGCTAGGCTACACTATCAGGCTCTACTATGTTGGTTTGGACAGCTTAGAGGAAAGTTTACAGCGTATTGTGAGCCGGGTCAGGAAGGGTGGACACAATATTCCTCAGCAGGACGTAGAGCGGCGGTATGCGGGCCGGTTTGAGGCTCTTGTGAAGGTGCTGCCTTATTGTGATGAGGCACGGTTCTTTGACAACGGCAACGGATTTGTGGAGGTGGCGAGGTATCAGAATGGAGAACTGCTGACCATTACCCAAAGTCCACCTAATTGGCTCAAAGAGTTAATGGGTATTTTATAAAGCAAAATTCCCGGAGAGAAACACTCTCTGGGAATTTTACGCATTAAGTCGCGATATTAAATTTTTCATGGACAGCTTTTCTCCCATCCTGTTTTTGATTTGCAATATATTTTGTGTTGATATATTTTGGTTAGATTATGATTTTTATTAGCGACTTAGTTCATCATTGGCGGGACTTGCGCACTCGCTTTTAGCGGCGTTGTTCACAGCTTTCATCAACTCAATTCTTTCCCTGACAGAACCCCGCATACCGTTGACTTTATGTATCACCGCGTCCGCGTGGGCCTGGGCTACTCGCTGGGACAGCTGGCGTATTCCATCTTCGGTCTGGGGGTAGTACATGACGATCTTGAAATCTTGGCTCTTGGGCAAATTCGGCACCTCCATATCACTTACTCATATGACTGAGAGCTTGCACTGTATGCTTGCTCATGGTGCCGTACCTTAACTTTCTTCCTCAAAATCAACCGAAACATCTTTCACCCCGGTGACAGCCTGCTCGATCCGGAGTATCGCGTCATGCAGATGTATAACCTCCTCGTAGTATCGCCCCTCGTCCACGAGGCCGGTGGCATTTGCCATGAAAGCTATCTGGTTCATGTTGTTGCCGATCTCTTTCAGCTCCCGGGTCATGCCAAAGTAATCGGCGGGTGGAGTCTCGCGGGGATTGTAGTCGTGAATCAATAACCGGATGTAGCCAGACCTGGTCAGCCCACACTTTTGTGCTTTGCGGGTGAGCCGTTTATAGTCCTGCTCGGTCATCCTCATGTCAAATTTCTTTTGATTGCTTATAAAAATCATCCTTTCTATTATGTTATAACTCTAAAAATATGGGGCCATAGGGTTCGCCCTACCAGTTGGCATTGTCCGCACACGTGTCCGCACGGGTGTCGGTACAAATGCGATGCTGGCTCGTACTGAAACCTCGTAAAAACTCGGTTTCAGAACTTGGTCCCTGCGGGGCCGTTTTCAAAGGTCAAAGTACAGAGGTGTTCCAACGGAATATAGGGGTAAATATATTTGCTCTCGCGTAAGAGGTAATGTTTTGGCCTGGAACACTTGGAACACCGTTATGTTTGCCAGGGACAAGCACAGTGCGCTTTAAGTTGTACGCCGCAGAACATTGCTGTTGGATTAACAGATTTTCCGGCTCCATTTGGACGCTTTTTCCTGATTTGCGCGTATCCTTCCATGCCCCGTTTGAATGTTGGATAGCTGTCTGGGTACTGCCCGTTTTGTGTACACCAGTCCCGGTATTCGCGGTAAGCGTCCTCGGTGCGGACTTCACCATCGGGGTCTGGGGTCAGCATTTCCTCTACGAACCGGGTCAGTTTATCGCTGTCATGCTGATACTGCGCGGTGGCATTTTACACCGACCTGGGCGGCTCGAACCCCGTCTCCTTCATGAGCCACAGCCCCTCCAAGCACCAATTTAGTACGCCGGATAGCTCTTTTGCCAGCCTCTCTTTGAGAGTTTTATCCCGCTCCTCCGGCCCAAAATGACGGTTGAATGGCAGCACTTTCACTCGCCCGGAGTTAAAAATCGTTACGTCATTGGCCTTTGGCAGATGATTAGTGTTGATGAACAGCTTGAATTGCGGCTTAAATTCAAAGCTGTTTTCGTTCAGAAACCGGGCGCTCATGGTGTCGTTACCGGTCAGAGTTTTCACCAGCGCGGCGCTCAAGACCATCTGCTTGTCCGGCTCGGATATGTTCACAGCCCTCGCCCCGGCCAGCTTTGCAATGTCCTCAGAGGGGCCGCTGGCGTTATAATTTTGCCGTAGGGCTATCGTCTCAGGCCGCACAGCCTTGCCATATCCACCCAGCATCTTCATATAAGTTTCCATAACCGTACCTTTGCCGTTGCGGGTCGTGGGGCCGTAGAGGAGGAAGAAACACTCCTCGGAAGTGTCGACCGTGAGCCCGTAGCCAAGGGCTTTTGGGAGATAAGCCGTGAAGTCGCCATGCATAACGTCCTGGATGGTGCGCTCCCACAACTCCGAGCGGGCCTCTGGGTCATACTTTACGCCCGAAATCGTCGCCAGCATATCGGCTGGGTCGTGCTCATGGAACACTCTGGTATGTAAGTCCAACGTACCATTTTTGCAGTTGAAAAGGTAGGGTTTACTGTCAAAATCGCGGAGTTTTGCCGGGTAAATACCCATTGCGTCTTTTAGAATTGTCTCACGGTAGTGACGAATCTGCCAGCGCTCCACTGCTTTACGGTACTCAGTACGGTCACGTCCACCGGGGAGGGAGAGGGCGCAAATCACCAGTTCGTCGGCCAGCTTTTTACACAGCTCCATGGCCTGGAGATTGCCGATATCCGGTTCCCACAGCCTGCCGGTGAAGATGTACCACATCTTCCGCTCGGGGACGTAGCGGGCAATGTCGCGGTAGTAGTCGGCAAATAAGTTGCTGTTGCCGATGTCGGTCAGGGTGTAGCGGGGGTTATCGTCAGGTGCGAGCTTTTTTAAAACCGACATTTTGTCGTTCATAGGTCCGCCTCTTGACTTCCCTTGCCGCCCATGCTACAATGAGCCTGTGAATGTAGTTCTTGCCCTTTCTCTGCGCGACTTGGTGCCAGCCAATGTTGTAAGCGCCGGTAGAGGGCTTTTCTTTTTGCGCCCATTACACCACCTCGCTTTCTGCGACGTTCAACTTTTCCAGGAGCCTAGGCACGTTGATAAAATACACCGTGCCGCTCTTGATGCAGGGCACCGTACTGTCCTTGTAGCCATTGCGGAGGTAGTACATGGAGAGGCCGGTGATGCGGGAAGCGTCCTTGATCTTCATGAATGGCGTTGTCCCCTTCTCCTGATAGTTCTGACTCGTTTGGTTCATTAGCATCTTCCTTTCTGTTGAGTTTATCTTGACATGCTCCTATTTGCTTGCTATACTCTATTGTAGACACTTGGCAGAGGATTGTCAAGTGTTTCGACTAAGGTAAATCAAAACACAACAGAAATAAATTTTGTTCACAAAGGAGAATGTCAATGCCCAGGAAAAAGCAGCCTTCCAGTGTGACGGAAAAGGAAGTATTTCCCACCCGCTTGCGGGGATTGATGCGGGAGCGCGGGACTACACAAAAGAAGCTGGCCGATGCAGTGGGCGTTCGGCCCCAGACCATCAGCTTGTACACCACCGGCCAAAGCTATCCTGATGTGAATGGGATACGTAAGATTTCCGAATATTTTGAGGTGTGTTCTGACTACCTGCTGGGTCTTTCAGACGCGCCCACTATTGATACTTCTGAGCAAGCTATCGTTGATTCGCTGGGACTAAGCTATGACGCTGTCCGCTATCTTTTTGCAATAAGCGAAACACAGAAAGAACCACATAATGGCGTGGAACGTCTGGAATTGCTGTCCTATCTTTTGACCAGACGCGCATTTGATATGATGCTTGGCGAATGTTGCATCTATGTGGATAGAATGAGGGAAGAAAGGGATCAGACATTTATTTATACTGAGGAATACGATACGTGTAGTAGTATTCTCAAAGAGCACGGATATGGGATTAACACAAAAGAGCAACAAGCAATATTTCGGTTTAATGAACACATTGTCCATTATCTCAAGTATTTGCTGGATGACTATATAAATCCCAAGACAAAGGAAGAAATGCTGGAGGAACTGAAACAAGATGCCAAGTATTCGAGAGAAGACGACGAAGACTGGGAATAAGTTCTATGAGATTCGCGTCAGCCGAGGGCGGGACAAAAGCTATTTGACCACCCGCTGGTACCTGCCAGAGGGGTGGAGCAAGCGGATAGAGAAGATATTTGAATAAATACAAGCTGCAACGTGGCAGACACTTTGTCCGTTACGTTGTGGTAAGAGATCTAGTCAACGACAATTTGTCGTTTTGATTTTGCAGGGTGGTGGCGCGCATTTTGCCTGTGACCAGAAAATGACGTGGGCGAAACGGTTTCGGCTACGTTGCCACAAAGTGGTCACGGACAAAATGTCAGTGACCGTCTGCACACAATATATTGTATATTCAATTTCAGAGAATGCACAAATATTTGCTATACAGTTGATTTTCATTTGAAAACGTGGTAGAATAAGGAAAATTGTATTAAAGGAGCGACTTATGTCCGAGTTTGAATATATTAAGCTGGCCCACGAGGTCAAAGACGCTAAGGACATAGCAGATATTGGCCATTACACAGACACTCTGGAGTCTTTGGTACAACAGGGAAGATGGTATGATGTTGAACAACTTATTGGTGAAATATTAGAAAAATACAAGGGCGAAGCAAATCAGTATAACAAGGGTAGAACGCCAGCACAGACGCCACAGGATGCTGCATCTGCCTGTTATCAATTTTTGAATAAGCTGCGCGGCGAGAAGGTGGCGAAAAAGGTCGCAGAGAAGCTCACAGAAGAAGCTGCAAAACATACGGGAGGAAACTGATATGTCCACCAACCTCTCCAAGCAGAAGTGGGACAACCTGCTCTCAAAAATCTCCGCTATCCGCACCTTTATCAGCGCCGCGCCCCAGGACGAAAACACAGGCAATCTCTTGACCTACCTCTCCGGCCTGGAAAGGGACGTGAACGGCAAAAAGTACGGCATGGTTTTCGAGGAACACCCGGAGGCCATCGACACGGTGTTGGGGATGCTGGAAAAGACTCACTGGGGTGGATTGCCATTATTTATATTGATTCGCCGTACATACCAGTTCATCTATGGATTTTCATGTGTTCACTATTATGCGGTATTGCCTTAGTTTCATTTTTAGCATGAAGTGGTGGAGATATCTTGAAAAAAATTGAAGCAATCATGTATACTTGAACTGAAATAGCTTGAAGCAATTATTGCCATGTGTGAGACGTATGGTGAAATATGTACTGGTATAAAAAACTGGATTGATTTCGCAACGAGAATTTTGAATATTTTTGAGGAGTTAACGTGGTTAGAGTAGACATAATCACTACCATTGGCAGAGAATCACTAGTTAGTAATATTGAAAATGATGAATTTAGTTATCCAAAAGCCTTCAGAGCATCTGCTTTATCATTTTCTCCAATTCAAAATCCTGCTGGGAGGGTATATGAAAAGTTAGATATCAGATTTGTGAAAGACGGTGTATCCGTTCTTGTAGAAACGAAACCGAGATTCTCTACGAATTTGGCAGCTGCAAAGGCTCAACTCTCGGCTTATGTTGAGTATGAAAAGGCATTAACTGGCAACAAAATTGTTGCTATATTAGCCAATACTCTTGATGATAATATATTAGTTTGGCGGGGAGTCGTTTCGGAAGGGGAACGCTTAACTCAGGAAACAGCTCTTCGTACCATGGAAGAGTATATTGATTTTTATACTTCAAAGATTAATAATAAAGAAAGGGTCATGCAGAACACCTATAAGCTGAATGAGATGCTCCATAGGCATAGTATTCCCGAGAAACTGCGAAGTCAGTTCGTAGGGACCTGTTTGCTTGCACTCAAAAACGGACTTGATTATACGGCTCCTTCTTTGACGGCTGCTCAAATACGTGTACGAATCAAGGAGATACTTGAGAGTCTACTTACACATGATATTAATAAGGCTGAAAAGCTTACCCTCTTAAATCGCAATGTGCTCAACAATCAATATATCCGAAATTTAGCTGTCGAGGCTTTGCGGGAAATTTTAACAGAAATCAAAGGGAAAATTCTTCCATATATTAATGACAAAAGCACGTCTGGCCAGGATTTGCTTAATTTGTTTTTTGTGACATTTAATAAGTATGTAGGAAAATCAGACAAGAATCAAGCGTTTACACCAGATCACATTACAGATTTCATGGCAAAGATTACTGGGATAAATAAGCATTCTGTTGTACTTGACCCTTGCTGTGGTAGCGGTTCCTTCTTAGTTCGTGCTATGACACAAGCTCTTGATGACTGTGCTACGGAAATAGAACAAAATTTAGTAAAGAAAAATCAAATATTTGGTATAGAATTTGATGAAAATATTTATGGGTTGGCCACAACAAATATGTTAATACATTCAGACGGAAATTCAAATATAAGGCAAGGCAGTTGTTTCAATCTTGCTGATTGGATAAAAGAGGCAAAGCCCAATATTATTTTGATGAATCCACCTTATAATGGGCAAAGGATACATCTTCCTGAAGTCTACGTCAAAGAATGGACAAAAGACAAAAAGGAGGATCCATCTAAGGGGCTTTTTTTTGTTAAATTTATTGCTGACACCTTGAATTCCATTAATCATCAGGCCACTTTGGCAGTTCTACTTCCTATAGCTTGCGCTATAGGAAGTAAGGGTGTTATGAAAAGTATAAAAGAAGAGATACTTAAGGAAAATTCATTGGATGCGGTGTTTACCTTACCAAATGATATATTCCATCCTGGAGCGGCAGTTCAAGTTTGCTGTATGGTATTTAAAATTGGTAAAAAGCACACAGATATTTCCACCCCCGACACTTTCTTCGGGTATTTTAAAGATGATGGGTTTAAGAAACGCAAGAACCTTGGCCGGGTTGAACAAGTGAATGCTGCAACAAAAAAAAGTAAATGGATGGAGATTGAAAAGCAATGGGTAGAACTTTATAGAGACAGAAAAGAAATGGCGGGCTTATCAGCCACATATAGAGTGTGCGCTACTGATGAGTGGCTGTGTGAAGCATATATGCAGACCGATTATTCCAAGTTACAAAAAGCTGATTTTAATAAGTCCAT
The DNA here is from genome assembly GCA_910587835.1 of uncultured Oscillospiraceae bacterium. Taxonomy (GTDB): domain Bacteria; phylum Bacillota; class Clostridia; order Oscillospirales; family Acutalibacteraceae; genus Acutalibacter. Next base: position 105,029 of record CAJUNQ010000010.1, read on the forward strand.
AAATAAATATCTTTCTTATTTAGTTGACATCGGAAAATTGTTCGATAAAAATTTCATGCCTGACTCTCAGTATGTGATGGATTATTTTAACTACCTTTCATCTAATCGTGAGGAAATGTACACACAAATTGACACAAGCCAGTGGAAACGATTTGAGTATTCAAAAATATTTGATGTAAAGAAGGGTTTTTATAATAGAAAACCAGAACATAGCACAGAAGGCGAAATACCTTTTTTAGGAGCTACAGAAAGATGTAATGGAGTAACAGAGTACTATTCTATTGAAGATATTGATGCTGCCTCAAAAACTGGAGATGAACATGACGTTCCTATTGAAGAAAAAATATTTCCCCAAAATGCTCTGTGTGTCACAAATAACGGCTCTGTCGGTTGTGCCTTCTTTCAACCAATTCCTTTTACTTGTAGCCATGATGTGAACCCACTCTATATTTTGAAAGGGGAGTTCAACGTATATACAGCTTTATTTGTAGCAACAATAGTTGAAATAGACAAATATCGGTGGGCTTATGGAAGAAAATGGCGTCCAGAAAGGATGATAAAATCTCAAATAATTCTGCCAGCTAGAAGAATAGAAGGAGTGCTTGAACCGGATTGGGATTATATGGAAGAATATATGAGATTGCTTCCTTACAATTAAAATGACGGTAACAGGCAATCCAAACTAAAACAAAGAAATCATTGCGAAATAGAGGAGAGTAATACATGGATGAACTCAGCAGATTGCCATTTAATGTCTGTGAAGATGAAAAATTCAAGTTGGAAAACGAAGATGAGACACTACAATTAGCGGAAAACTCTGATGTAGAGCAGGAACAAAGGGAAATTGTAGCAAACGAGTTTTTTGAAAAAAGGGCATTGCTAGAAAAAACGAAAATAGTTAAGCAAACATGGTCTATTTCTGAAATATATCAGAAAATCAAGGATGGAAGATTAATCCTAAATCCGGACTATCAACGTGGAGAAATATGGAACAACGAAAAGCAAACGGCATTTATTGAATCTCTTTATATGGAGATAATGATTCCACCAATTTATGTTGTTGAGGTCCCGGCGAAAGATATGCTGGAAGAGAACAAGTATGAAGTGGTTGA
>CAJUNQ010000011.1 GCA_910587835.1 uncultured Oscillospiraceae bacterium
CACCGGGTGTCCACACTGCGGCCAGCTGCCCACTCTCTCGACTGCCGCGAAGCCCGCCGCAGTCAGCCGCACAGGCGGTTATTTTGACCAGCGAGGGGCACCGGGTGTCCACACTGCGGCCAGCCCCGCCATTCTCTCGACTGCCGCGAAGCCCGCCGCAGTCAGCCGCACAGGCGGTTATTTTGACCGGCGAGGGGCACCGGGTGTCCACACTGCGGCCAGCCCGCCATTCTCTCGACTGCCGCGAAGCCCGCCGCAGTCAACCGGCACAGGCGATAATTTTGACCGGCGAGGGGCACCGGGTGTCCACACTGCGGCCAGCCCGCCATTCTCTCGACTGCCGCGAAGCCTGCCGCAGTCAACCGGCATAGGCGGTTATTTTGACCGGCGAGGGGCACCAAGCCTCCACGCCCCCCATTTCCGGCCCCGGAGAGCCCCTACAAGGCCCCTCCCGGCTGACAGGAGGGTCGAAGCCCCGCCGCCCTGTCACCGGCCTTAGAGGGCCTCTCAGGGCCTGTTCTGGCCGGGGGTGTTTTTATGTGCCCTCAGGGTTTGGCGGTGGCCCCAATGGACGCCGATATGCCCCACGCCCAGCAGGGCTGCTGCCAGGAGCATCCACAGCACCCGGCCATAGATCCCCAGCAGCAGAAAGGCCGCGACTGGCAGCACCGCTCCCGGCACAGGGATCCCCAGCAGGCTGCTGTCGTAAAGATCCTCCAGGCGGCGGGGGCTTCGGAAATATCTGATCCACCACAGCTCATAGAGGAGCATCAGCAGCAGCGAACCGGCCAGCCACAGGCTCCAGGGGGACCAGGGGCGCAGGTTGAAGTCAGTGAAGACCAGGGCGCAGCAGGTGACAGCCGCCTGCCCCAGCCGTTCCAGCAGGACCAGCGCCCGGTTCTCCCCCTGGGCGGTGCAGCCCTGGGGCATATGCCGGGCCCACAGCAGGTTGGGAACCAGGAGCATGGCCAGCCAAACGGCCCCGATGTAGGAAAAACCCAAACGTCCCATGCTGTCCCCCTACTTGAAGTAGAGCATGTTGTTCAGCAGCCGGTCCTGGGGGCCGTAGAGCCACTGACCGTTCACATACAGGTTGGTAGAGCCGCCGCCGTCCAGGTTGACAGCGGACTGACAGCCCTGAGCGGCCATGATCTGGGACATTTCATACAGGCTGCCCACTGCGGTGAGAATGACCAGGTTCCCGTCATACCGCACGCCGATGCACACCCGGCGCACCCCCAGGCCGGTGTCCAGGGTGGCGAAGCCCTCTTGGGCATAGGTGGAGCTGTTGCCGTAGGGCGCGCCGTTCTCCACGATTTTGGGGCCCACGCCCAGAGAGAGGAGGATGTCCTGGGAGTCCGCGCCCTCATACTCCACCGAGAGCTCCATGTGGGCCCCTGTGGAGAAGGCGGCCTCAAAGGCGTCGCCCCGGGGGGTGCGCAGGGCCAGCACATAGCCGCTGGCGGGAATGCTCACGTTCTGGCCCCGGTAGACCCCGGTGACCATGCCCCGGCTGTCCACCACAGCGGCAAAGCCCGCGGTAAAGCCCAGGCTCTCCCCCCAGTCCCGGGTAAAGACAATGCGGCTGCCGTCGTTGTTGCCGGGGAGGCGGTTGACCAGCAGGCCGGGCACGGTGCGCTGTCCGCCGTTGGCAGCGGTGACTGTGCCGCTGATGCGGGTGGCAAAGTTCTGCACCGAGAACTGGCCGGAGGAATCCATGACAATGGCGGACTTGGCGGGGGAATACCGCTCGAAGGTGGTGATGATTCTGCCGTCGTCAATTATGGTGCCCAGGGCCTCGTAGCTGGACATGTCGAAGAAGGCGGCGTTTACGGCGATTTTGGCCCCGGTGCGGCTGACCATGGAGCCCACGCTCTCGCCCCCCCGCACCCGGCCCTTGGGCATGGCCACCCCGGCGGTGAACTTGTCCGGGTCAAACTCCACGGCCCGGAAGGAGGTGCCGTACAGCCGCTTGCGGATGATTTTGTAGCCGGAGGAGCGGATGTTCTGCAGCAGCTTGGAGAGGATGACCGCGGCCTCGGCCCGGGTGGCGGTGCCTTTGGGGGCAAAGCGCATGTCCCCCCGGCTGGAGATGACCCCGCCCCGCTGGCAGGCGGTGACGCTGGCCCTGGCGTAGCCGGAAATCTGGTCCTTGTCCACAAACAGCATGGGGCCCTGGGTGGCGGGCAGCTGCTGGCCCGTGGCCTGCACAAACTGGTAGACCATCACGGCGATATCCTGGCGGGTCACCTTGCCCGAGGGGTTGAACAGCCCCCCGCCGGTGCCGCTGATGACCCCGGCCTCGCTGGCCCAGTTGATGCTTTTTTTGCCCCAGTGGCTGTTAGAGACGTCGGAGAAGCGGCTTTTAAAGTCGTACTCCTTGAGCTCGGCGCTGGTGAGGGCGCATTTGGAGATCATGGTGGCGAACTCCGCCCGGGAGAGGGTGCCGTTGGGGTCAAAGGTGTTGGCGGTTTTGCCGCTGATAATGCCCTTTTGGGCCATGTCCTCCACCGCGTTGGCATACCAGGCCCCGGCGGGCACGTCGATAAACCGTGAGGCGCTGGCGCACACCGGCAGGCCCCCGCACAGCAGGGCCATGATAAGCAGCAGCGCAAAGCCGCGCGTCAGTTTCTTTTTCATACATTTCTCCTTTCAAGAGGAATTTATTGATACATTATACCACACCAATCGACAAATGTCCAGCGTGACGCTGGACCCAATTCGCGGGGTGCGCTGGCAGGCCAGCGCGGAGTGGGTGCTGGTAGTTGGGCTTGTGGTCGCGGTTTGGGTGTGGGTGCTGACAGCGGGGGTTTATGGGGCGTTGGTTGACAAAGTTGATATAACAGGCCCCCTGTGTGCGGGGTGTAGTGGGGGGAGTTGGGGGTTATGGTCGCGGTTTGTTGCGGGTGCTGGCCGCGGACTTTTTTAAGGGCTCTGCCAGGGTGACGCTGGACCCAGTTCGCGGGGTGCGCTGGCAGGCCAGCGCGGAGTGGGAGGGGGTAACGAGGCTTGTGGCCGCGGTTTGTTGCGGGTGCTAGCCGCAGACTTTTTTTAGGGCTTTTTCAGTGCGACACCGTGGCTGATTCGCAAACCTGCAAATAGGTGTCAAGCCCCAAAATGAAAAAGTTAGCATAATTTTTGTGGCATGAAAATGGGTATAGCAAAGCAAGCCGGTCAGCGAGAGATTTTTGCAAACCGGCTGAACAGGGCTGATATTTTCGGTTAA
>CAJUNQ010000012.1 GCA_910587835.1 uncultured Oscillospiraceae bacterium
CCCTGTTCAGCCGGTTTGCAAAAATCTCTCGCTGACCGGCTTGCTTTGCTATACCCATTTTCATGCCACAAAAATTATGCTAACTTTTTCATTTTGGGGCTTGACACCTATTTGCAGGTTTGCGAAGTCATCGCACGTTCTTATAGGTATCGCTCCTATGGTTCAGAAGCACGGGCTCTCCCCTCCCCTACTGATCCTCCGGCCACAGCGTCATCGCCAGGCCAACGGCTCCCAGCAGGATGAATATGGCCGCCCACCAGATTTCAAAGAAGGCGAAGCGGAACCAGGTCCAGTCCATTGCGTCAAAGCCCAGGGTGAGCAGAATGCTGAACAGGAGCAGGGCGATTCCTTTTATTTTCCGCTCCACTCGCTTCACCTCCCGTTATTTTTTGCGGACAAAGGCCTTTTTGGGCATTTTGCAGATGGGGCAGGCCCAGTCGGCGGGAAGCTCCTCAAAGCCGAAGTTGGGGTCGTGGTACTCGTAGCCGCACACCGAGCAGATGAAACGCTCGCCGGAGAGCCGGTCGCCCCCCTGATGGTTGGGCAGGTAGGTGGGGGCCTTTTTGGGGGACACGCCCCCCAGCTTCTCTACATAATACTGGTAGGTCATGGGCTTGTAGGCCTCGAACTTGCCGGCGGTCTCACGGCCTCCGGTCACGTCGCTGCCGGCGACAATCTCCGCCAGGAACAGCACCTGCCCCCCGGCGGGGAGCTTTGCCTTGACCTGGCAGAGGAACCAGCAGCAGGTGTTCTCTTTGATGACCGGCACGCCCTCCATGAGCACCTTGTGGCGGATGTTATCCAGCTTGCCCCCGCAGCGGCCGGAGGTAAAGCCCAGGGCCCCGATGACGGTGGCGGGGGTCTCTTCGGACAGCACGGAGATGCTGAACATCCCGTTCTCCTCAATGCAGCGGCAGCTGTAGTTTTCGGCATTCATGGAAAGGGCCACCAGGGGCGGGGCCGAGGGAGAGGTTTTGGTCACCTGCATGACCGTGTTGACAATGCAGGCGGAGGGGCCGTTTTCTCCCTTTACGCCGATGGCGTACATGCCGTATGAAATATTTCCAAGAACCAAAGGTTTCATGCTTGCACCTCGTTTCGCGTCAGTGGATAACAGTCGATTGCAGCCTGGGGAGGTCAGGTTTGTCTTGGGCTGTGTGGTTTGGGGTGGGGCTGCGGTGGGTCGTCATTTTTTTCAAAAATGACGAGGAGCGCTTCGCGCTTTGAGTGTTTTTTGTGTCTCGCCTGTCGGCTCGGTCGGGTCAGAACGGTCCCCACTGGGGACCTTCCCCCTGCGGCGCTAAGGCCAAGGTCGCCTCCGGCGGCCAGGGACTCTGTCCCTGGACTCTGCCAGGTGCCTAACGCACCTGGACCGCGTATTTGTTTTAGCTTTCTGCGTTTCAGTCAACTTCGCGTTTACTGGTACAGGGGGTACTTTCCGCAGATGGCCTCTACCATGCCCTGGATGGCCGTCTTCTTCTCCTCAAAGCCCTCCTCCATGGCCAGGGCGATGCACTGGGCTACCTGGTCCATGTCGGGCTCGGTGAGGCCCCGGGTGGTGACGGCGGGGGTGCCCAGCCGCAGGCCGCTGGTGACAAAGGGGCTGCGCTGCTCGCCGGGCACAGTGTTCTTATTGGCGGTGATGTACACCTCGTCCAGGCGGCGTTCCAGCTCCTTGCCGGTGAGCTCCAGGCCGCTCAGGTCCACCAGCATCAGGTGGTTGTCGGTGCCGCCGGAGACCAGCTTCACCCCACGGCTCAGCAGGCCCTGGGCCAGGGCGGCGGCGTTTTTCACCACCTGCCGGCCATAGGCCTGGAAATCGGGCTGCAGAGCCTCACCAAAGCATACGGCCTTGGCGGCGATAATATGCATCAGCGGCCCGCCCTGGGTTCCGGGGAAGATGGCCTTGTCTATGGCCTTGGCGTACTCCTCTTTGCAGAGGATGAGCCCGCCCCGGGGGCCCCGGAGGGTCTTGTGGGTGGTGGTGGTGACCACGTCGGAATAGGGGACCGGGTTCTGGTGGCACCCGGCGGCTACCAGCCCGGCGATGTGGGCCATGTCTACCATGAGCTTTGCCCCGCAGGCGTCGGCAATCTCCCGGAACTTTGCAAAGTCGATGGCGCGGGCATAGGCGCTGGCCCCGGCCACAATCAGCTTGGGCTTCTCCTTCAGGGCAAGGTCCATCACCTTGTCGTAGTTGATGCGGCCCGTGCCGGGCTCTACCCCGTAGGCCACGAAGTTGTAGAGCGCGCCGGACATGTTTACCGGGGAGCCGTGGGTCAGGTGGCCGCCCTCGGAGAGGTTCATGCCCAGGACCGTGTCGCCGGGCTGGAGAAGGGCGAAATACACCGCCAGATTGGCCTGGGCCCCGGAATGGGGCTGCACATTGGCGTGGTCCGCCCCAAAGAGCTTGCAGGCCCGGTCACGGGCAATGTCCTCCACCTCGTCCACATGGACGCAGCCGCCGTAGTAGCGGTGGGCGGGGTAGCCCTCGGCGTATTTGTTGGTGAGCACGGTGCCCATAGCGGCCATTACCGCCGGAGAGACGATGTTCTCGGACGCGATCAGCTCCAGGTTGCGGCGCTGGCGGGTGAGCTCCCGGTCCATGGCGGCGGCCACGGCGGGGTCGCTCTCTGCTACGAAGCCGATGGCGTCCATGAAGTCCTTATACATTTCAGTTACCTCCAAAAAATAATCATAGTAATATGTCAGCTTATAGCTCAGTCATCTGCGCAGAAAATCCCCTTCGCCAGGTTCACGAACATATCCGGCTCCTTAAGGGCGTGGGCCTCCCCGTTCCACCAGCCGGTGACCCAGTTGGCTGCGGCGGTCAGCTCCCGGCCGTCCTTGAGCTGGTAGGTGACGGCCACGTCCGGGCCCACTGCAAGGGAGGCCTCTGATACAGGCGTGAAGGGCTGGTAATTCAGCCGGTTTATGAGCTTCACCGCCAGCTCTATCTTCTCCTGGTCCGTAAACACGGCATTGGCCCCGCCGCACTCAACCGTGACGCTCTCCACATCCTTTGGGCTGGGCGCGCCCCAGATGGGCACGCCGTGCATGGCGAAGAACAGCACGGTTGTGACTGCGCAGGTGAGGGCCACGCCCAGGGCTGTGCGCAGCAGCGCGGCCCTTGCCCTGCTGCTCTTCATGACAGGCGTCCCCTCTCCACCACGATCTGATCCAGCAGGCGGTGGGCGGCTTCCTCTTTGGTGAGCAGGGGGAGCTCTGTCTCACCCCCTGGGGTGATGAGGGTGAGCGCATTGGTGGAGCCGCCGAAGCCCGCGCCCTGCTGGGTGAGGGAGTTGGCGGCAACCATGTCCAGGTTTTTTTTGACCAGCTTTTTGCGGCTGTTTTCCATGAGGTTCTCCGTCTCCATGCTGAAGCCACACAGGAACTGGCCGGGCTGTTTATGCTCTCCCAGATAGGCCAGGATATCCTGGGTGCGCTTCAGAGAGAGGGCCAGCCCCTCCCCCGCCGCTTTTTTGATTTTGTGGTCCGCTGTCTCGGTTGGGCGGTAGTCGGCCACGGCGGCGGCTTTGATGATGATGTCCTGGTCCCCGGCCCGGGCGGTGACTGCCTGGAACATGTCCTCAGCCGTCACCACATCCACCACGTCGACATAGGCGGGCCTTTTCAGGCTGGTGGGGCCGCTGACCAGCGTCACCTGCGCGCCCCGCTGGGCCGCGGCCCTGGCAATGGCGTAGCCCATTTTGCCGGAGGAGTGGTTGGTGAGAAAGCGCACCGGGTCTAAGCTCTCCCGGGTGGGGCCGGCGGTGACCAGCACCCGCAGGCCAGCGAGGTCCTTTTCATAGCGGACGGCGTGGTCTACGGCCTCAAGCAGGTCCTCGGGCTCGGGCATTTTGCCCAGCCCCACCGCTCCGCAGGCCAGCCGGCCCCTGGCGGGCTCGATCACCTCCCAGCCGTAGCGGCGCAGGATGTTCAGATTGTCCTGGGTGACGGGGTTCTGGTACATGCGGGTGTTCATGGCGGGGGCCGCCAGCTTGGGGCAGTCGCAGGCCAGAATGGTGGTGGAGAGCATGTCGTCGGCAATGCCGTGGGCGGCTTTGGCCAGGATGTTCGCCGTGGCGGGGGCCACCAGGAGAAGGTCCGCCTTGTCGGCCAGGGCGATATGCTCTACATGGCTTTGAAAATTCCGGTCGAAGGTGTCTACCATGGCCCGGTTGTGGGTGAGGGACTCGAAGGTGTGGGGGCCGATGAACTCGGTGGCGTTTTTGGTGAGGACCACCTCCACATTGTACCCGGCCTGGGTGAGCTTGGAGGCCAGGGCGGCTGATTTGTAGCAGGCGATGCCCCCGGTCACCCCCAGCACCACGGTTTTTTTCTTTGTGCGCTCCATAATTTCCTCCCGCGACAGTTTCTGACAGTTTTTTACGATTTCATGGATCAGTATAGCAAATTATAGGGGCAATGTAAAGCGTCAACGCCATATTTTGTGAGATCATCTTGAAATTTTTTCCGGTCCCTCTTGCAAATCCGGCGGAAAGGAGGTATAATAGGCTCGCCCTGGAGGCTCTTGTTGGCCTGTACCGGCTGAGGCGGCTTTTGCCGTGCCCGCGGGCAGGACCAAAAAGGAGGAGCAAGGGGGCATACTAAACATTCGCGGCACCACATTTGTGGGCTGCAGGAGGGAATCATTATGACAAATTCAACTGCACCATCCACCCGCCGCGCCGGTATTCAGGGACTGGTTCTTACCGCCCTGTTTACGGCCATTTTGCTTCTCATGGGCTTTACGCCCCTGGGGCTCATTGACCTGCCCATGATCAAGGCCACCATTCTCCATGTGCCGGTGATTATTGCCTCGGTGCTGCTGGGGCCTGGGAAGGGGGCTTTTCTGGGGGGCGTGTTCGGGGCCATCAGCCTGTGGAAGAACACCATGGCCCCCAGCCTGCTGAGCTTTGCCTTCTCCCCCTTTGTGCCTCTGCCCGGGGAGGGCCGCGGCTCCCTCTGGGCGGTGGCGATCTGCTTTGTGCCCCGGATTCTGGTAGGGGTTCTGCCCTGGCTGGTGGTCAGGGGAGTTGAACTGCTGCCCCGCGGCGGCACGCTGACCTACGCCGCCGGCTGCGCAGCCGCCGGGGCTGTGGGCGCGGCAGTCAACACGGCTTTGGTGATGGGCCTGATGGGCCTGACCCTGGGGGGCTCCTTTGCGGCGGTTCAGGGCATTGCCGGGGACGCGGTGTGGGGAGGGATTCTCAGTCTTAGTCTGGCCAACGGCGTGCCGGAGGCTGTGGCTGCGGCAGTGCTGACCCCGGCGGTGGCGGTTGGCGCAGGCAAGGCCTTGAAGCTGAAGAGGGGCCGGGAACAAAACGCCAAGTAAGAGAGGGAGCTTTTCGATGATATTGACCATTGACATTGGGAACACCAACACGGTGCTGGGGTGCTGGCAGGGGGAAAAGCTGCTGCTGACCCTGCGCCTGCACACCAACCGGGACCAGACCGCCGATGAATACTGCCTGCTGGTGCGCCAGCTGCTGGAGAGCCGGGGCGTGGACCCCGCCGGCCTCTCCGGGGGCATTCTGTCCAGCGTGGTGCCGGAGCTGCGCATGGTGATGAAGGAGGCCATGCGGCTTATGACGGGCAAGACCTTTTTGTGCGTGGGGGCCGGGCTGAAGACCGGGCTGGACATCCGCATGGACAACCCGGCCCAGCTGGGCGCGGACCTGGTGGTGGACGCGGTGGCGGCGCTGGCCAAATACAAGCCGCCGCTGGTTATTTTTGACATGGGCACTGCCACCACCATGTCGGTGATTGACGGCAGCGGCGCTTACCGGGGAGGGCTGATTATTCCCGGGCTGCGGCTGTCGGTGGACGCGCTGTCCGCCCGGGCGGCGCAGCTGCCCTACATTCATCTGGGGCCGCCGGAGCGGTTTATTGGCAGCAACACCGTTGACTGTATGCAGGCCGGGGCAGTGTATGGGAGCGCGCTGATGATTGACGGGCTGATTGGCCAGGCGGAGGAGGAGCTGGGCCAGCCGGTGACGGCAGTGGCCACGGGGGGGCTGATGGCGCTCATCCATAGCTATTGCCGCAGGGAGCTCCATTATGACGAAAACCTGATGCTGGAAGGGCTGCGCATTCTTTATAAGAAGAACGCCAAATAGGCGGGAGCGGAAGCTTTCTGTTGGGGGGCCGGGCCCAGCGAGCGCAGACGCGCGGGCTTTGCGCGGGTGCGGAAGGTTTGCGGAGCAAAGCTTCCTCCCCTTGCGGAGCAAGGGGGCGAGCGGCCTGTTTTGCAGGCGGTGAATACAGGAAGAAGGCTTTCCCTTCAGGCTCATGGCAAGTGGCTTGGAGGGGAGGCTTTTTCTGTTGGGAACCGCCGGGCCTGCTGCAAAAAGCCAGGGACCTTTCCGTGTGCCGGAAAAGTCCCTGCTTGCTTTTATAGTTCACGCAGCGGTACGGGCGCACCTGCGCCGCCCTTGCGTTTCCTATAGCCGGGCCTGGGGCGTTTTGTCTGCGAGCGCGGCCCCCAATGTGTTGCGGCAGTACGCCTCAAGCTCCTGGCGGGTGCACAGCTTTGCCCCGCTCTCCACAATCTGCGACTTCAGCACCTGAGGCAGCGAGTCAAAATAGGCCCGGGCTTCCATATCCATTCCCTGTTTCTGTTGGCTCATGATCGTCATCCTTTCCTTCGTTGCTCATGGACAGTATGCCCTGTCCGGCGGCGGGAATCCCCGGACAGAAAAATATTCCGCCGGCGGCCCTGCGGGTAGTTGTAGTTTGAGGAATTTTGTGGTAAAATAGATAAGATACGGTATAAACGCCGGGGCGACATAGAAAATGGAGGGTGCCATCATGACCAGACGCGAAGCCAGAAAAGAAGCCTTTTGCCTGCTGTTTGAGCAGGCTGTCAGCGGGGAGGCTGTGGAAGTGATTATTCAAGCCGCCAACGAGGCCCGGGACCTGGCCCCGGACCCCTTTTCGGAGGCCCTGGCCTATGGCGCGGAGGAGCATCTGCCGGAGCTGGACCTGTTGATTACGGAGAACCTGAAAGGCTGGTCCCTACGCCGGCTCTCTAAGGTGGCGCTGAGCTTACTGCGCATGGCGGTGTTTGAGCTGATGTACCAGCGGGACACCCCGGTGAGCGTGATAATCAACGAGGCGGTGGAGCTGGCCAAGACCTACGGCGGACAGGGGGACTCCGCCTATGTCAACGGAGTGCTGGGGTCGGTGGCAAGGACCTACAGGCCTCAGGAGCGGTCCTCTGCCCCTTCGGGTAAGGAGCCGGAAAAGGCATGAGCGGGGGCTGTTTTTTGGGCATTGACACCAGCAACTACACCACCTCTGCGGGGGTGTATGACGGGGCGCGGGCGTTGGAAAATCGGAAGCTCCCCCTGCCGGTGGCGCCAGGGGCCCGGGGGCTGCGGCAGAGCGATGCGGTGTTTCACCACACCCGCCAGCTGCCGGAATTGCTGGTTCCTCTGGGAGAGTTGTACCGCTTTTCAGCCATTGGGGTTTCGGCAACGCCCCGGGCGGCTGAGGGGTCGTATATGCCCTGCTTTTTGGTGGGGCGGGGCTATGGGGAGGTTTTGGGCGCGGCTTTGGGTGTGCCGGTATACCGGTTTTCTCATCAACAGGGACACATTGCCGCGGCTCTATACTCGGCGGGGCGGCTGGATTTGTTGGAGCGGCCTTTTTTGGCCTTTCATGTTTCGGGGGGGACTACGGAGGCCCTCATGGTCACCCCGGAAGGCGGGGCGGGACCGGCGGCGGAGCTGGCGGCCCAGTCTCTGGACCTGAAGGCCGGGCAGGCGGTGGACCGGGTGGGGGTGGCTCTGGGGCTCTCCTTCCCCTGCGGGCCCGAGCTGGAACAGCTGGCGCTGGCCTGGCCGGAGCCGGTGCGGGTGCGGCCTGCCATGAAGGGCGCGGACTGCTCCCTCTCGGGGGTGGAGAACCAGTGCATGGACATGATTCGCCGGGGATGCCCGCCGGAGCTGGTGGCCCGGCACTGCATGGAGGCTGTCGCCGCCGCGCTGGAAGCCATGTGCGCCCGGCTGCTGGATGAGCTGGGGCCGCTGCCGGTGGTATTTTCCGGCGGGGTGGCGGGGAACTCCATTCTGCGGGAACGGTTGGAGGCACGGTTTGGGGCTTGCTTTGCGGAGCCGACCTTTTCTGCTGACAACGGCGTAGGGGCGGCGGTGCTGGCCTGGGGGAGCTTTGCGGCGCGGAGATGAGAGGCCCAGCGAGCGCGCACGCGCTGCCCTTGCGCGGGTGCGGAAGGTTTGCGGAGCAAAGCTTCCTCCCCTTGCGGAGCAAGGGGGCGAGCGGCCTGTTTTACGGGCGGTAAATGCAGAGAGAAAGCTTTGAGGTTTTTTTGAGAGGCGGAGAAAGAGGTCTTCTCTCTGCATTTATGGACGGTGGAGAGGGCATTGGCTGGTTTGCGGTGGGGATCTGCTTATTTGTTTGCGGCGGGCTCAGGGGCTTTTAAAATCGGAGAACGGCTGAAATGAGAGGTTTTTAGGAAAGAAACTGTTTTTTGACGCTGAAAGCGCCATTTCTGGTCGAAATAGACTGTGTTTTAGAGTTTCAGAACAAACTCTAACGTCTGTTTTAAAACTGGAGAAATGCCAATATTTTTGACGGTTTCAAGGCGAAAACCGCAAGAAACACTTTCGTATTTCGAGGATTCTTAACACAGAAAGCGTTTGTCACTGGACAAAAGGACGGTTTTTCGGCGTTTTCAGACAGACTCTAGGGCGGCGCGGTTCCGGCGGCGTGTGGGGAGCGAGCTTATGGCTCGCGCTTTTGCTGTTTGGCCGGGGTATTCGCCGGGTGCTTCTGCGCTGGCGGGGAGGCGGTATTTTTGTCAGGCTTTGGGGGATTTGCCCACTCTGTTTTGGCAATCCCGCGTGAAGAGGGTGCGCAGTCAGCTTTTTCGGACTGTACAGATTGCGCGCTGTCTATCTCACGATTGACCGGCGAATGTCAGGTGATGTGTGGGAAAAGACGAGAGCAAACCCTGTGCAAGGTTCGTTGGGCGGGCTTTGTGCGGCGCTGCCTTTCGTCTCTTGGTTCTTGATTATATGGCAACTTGCTTGGAAGGAGTCAACATGAGCAGCACGCTGTTAACTGTCACACAGGTCAACCGCTTTCTGCGCTCTTTGATTGAGGGCGACGGGCGGCTGGCGGATATTACGATTACCGGCGAAATCTCCAACTTCACTCAGAACAGCCGGTCGGGGCATATGTATTTTTCGCTGAAGGATTCTCAATCGGTGCTGAAGTCGGTGATGTTTGCGGCTGCGGCCCGGCGGCTGGCCTTCACCCCCCAGGATGGCATGAAGGTGATCATCCGGGGGCGGGTGTCGGTGTATGAGCCCAGCGGCCAGTATCAGCTTTATGCCGAGACCATGCAGCCCGACGGAGTGGGGGCTTTGGCTTTGGCCTTTGACCAGCTGAAGGAAAGGCTGGCCGGAGAGGGGCTGTTTGACCCGGAGCGCAAGCGTCCTCTGCCCTCTTGGCCCATGCGCATTGGGGTGGTCACCTCCCCCACCGGGGCGGCGGTGCAGGACATTTTGCAGATTCTGGGCAGGCGTTGGCCTGTGGCGGAGGTGGTTTTCTGCCCGGTGCAGGTGCAGGGGGACGCGGCGGTGCCCCAGCTGATTCTGGCGGTGGAAAAGCTGAACCACGCCCGGGCCTGCGATGTGATCATTATTGGCCGGGGCGGGGGCTCTATGGAGGACCTGTGGGCCTTTAACAATGAGAGTCTGGCCCGGACCGTGGCCTGGTCGCAGATTCCGGTGGTGTCGGCAGTGGGGCATGAGACGGATTTTACCATATGCGACTTTGCCGCCGACCTGCGGGCTCCCACCCCCAGCGCGGCCGCGGAGCTGTGTACCCCGGAGCTGGAGGCTCAGCTGGAAAACCTGGAGGCCTATCACCAGTATTTTTGCGGCAAGGCTTTGCAGGTGATTGGGCAGCTGCGGCAGCGGACGGACCTGCTGCTTCAACGCTCGCCCCTGAGCCAGCCCCGGGAGTATACCCGCCGCCGCCGGGAAATACTGGACAGTATGACAGAACGGCTGGGGCTGCTGGCCCAGAGCCGGGTGGACGGGGACCGGCAGAGGCTCTCTCTGCTGGCGGGGAGGCTGGACGCCCTGAGCCCCCTGAAGGTGCTGGCCAGAGGCTATGGCGTGATCTACCGGGACGGCGCGGCGGTGCGGGACCTGGACGCTCTGCCTGAGGGGGAGGAGGTTACTCTGCAGGCGGAGAAGGGCAGGCGGCAGGCCAGGCTGCTTTAGAGTGTGTTTGAAAGTCGGAGAAATGCTAGACTTTTGGACAGGTGCGAGGGGGGCAAGGAATAACGGCAGGAGTGAGTGCTGTCTTTTCGGGGTTTTGATGTGGAAAGCGCCGTTTCTGGTTAAGGCAGACTGTGTTTTGGTATATTTTAAACAGGCTCTGGGCCTTGCATTGGTTAGAGCTTGTATGGGTTTTTTATATCAGACCTCTTGCGAAAATAAATATATTGAGTAATGAAAGGCCTTTGGGCGCAAGGAGCGCGCCCTGCGGCAAGACCTTGGGGCTCCGCCCCAAACCCCGCAAGGGGCCTGACGCCCCTTGACCGCGCAATTTGCGTAAAGGCGTCTGTTTTGCGAGAGGTCTATTGAAATTGAGATTGAGAGGATGTCAGCGTATGCCCGCAAAAAAGTTGAATTTTGAGAACGCGATGGCTCGGTTGCAGGAGATTACCGACCGGCTGGAAAGCGGCGAGGCCCCCTTGGAGGAGGCCATGAGCCTGTTTGAGGAGGGGGCGAAGCTCTCGGCCCTGTGCTATAACACCCTGGACCGGGCGGAGCTGAAGGTAAAAGAACTGGCCGTTCTGCGGCCTGAGGAGGAACTGGAATGACGGAACGGACAGAAGGAGCGGCCAGCATGGCGGAGCTCTGCGAGACCTACCGGGAAGCGGTGGAGGAGCTGCTGGAAAAGCTGCTGCCTCCCCCGGAGCAGGACGGCCCTGCCGCCCGGGTGACGGAGGCCATGCGCTACAGTCTGCTGGCCGGGGGCAAGCGGCTGCGCCCCATGCTGGTGCTGGCCTTTTGCGCCCTGTGCGGCAGAGAATGGCAGCAGGGCCTGTATTATGCCTGCGCGGTGGAGATGGTGCACACCTACTCGCTGATTCACGACGACCTGCCCTGCATGGACGACGACGACCTGCGCCGGGGGCGCGCCGCCTGTCACAAGGTGTATGGGGAGGCTATGGCTTTGCTGGCCGGGGACGGACTGCTTACCCTGGCCTTTGAGACGATATCGCGGTGCCCTAATGTGGTTCATGACTTTTTGGCTGTGCGCACCCTGGCCCGCTGCGCCGGCTACCGGGGCATGGTGGGGGGGCAGTGCGTGGACCTGACCGCGGACGGCGGAGAGGTGACGGCCAGTCTGCTGGAGCAGATGGACCGGGGCAAGACCTCGGCTCTGATTGAGGCGGCCTGCCTGATGGGCTGCTATGCCGGGGCCACCCCCACCCACACCCGCACGGGTAAGAAAAGGCTGACGGCCGCGGCCCGGTATGGGCAGGCCCTGGGGCTGGCCTTTCAGATTCGGGACGATGTGCTGGACGCTTTGGGAGACCCGGAGAAGCTGGGGAAAAACACGGGTATGGACTCGGCCCATCAGAAGCGGAACTATGTCACCCTGCTGGGGGCGGACGCGGCCCAGGAGCTGGTGGAAAAATATACCCAGGAGGCCTTGGACGCCCTGGGGGCTTTTCCCAGGAACACGGAGTTTCTGCGGGAGCTCACACTGAGTCTGGTCCGGCGGGAGAGCTGATGCGGACGCTGGCCTATGACGTTCCGGAGCACTGGGCCGGAGGGCCGGTGAGCCTTTTTGTCCGCCGGGAGCTGGGGCTCTCGGCCAGGACTCTGGCTGAGGTGAAGTATGAGGGGGGCATCCGGGTCAACGGGATACCCTGTCATGCCAATGCCGGGCTGTGCCCCGGGGACCGGCTGGAGCTGAGGCTGCGGGAGGCGCTCCCCCCGCCTGCCGGGGACGCCGGCCTCCCCTTCCCTGTTGTGTATGAGGATGAGGACTATCTGATTGTGCAGAAGCCCCCGGGTATGCCGGTGCATCCCTCGCCCGGGCATGACCGGGACAGCGTTTACACCGCCCTTAGCGGCTGGTATGCCGGCAGCGGCCTGCTGTGCCGGGTACGGCCCCTGTACCGGCTGGACAAGGACACCAGCGGACTGCTGGCTTTGGCCAGGCACCGGGCGGCGGCAGGAGCGGAGCTGGGGAAGACCTATCTGGCTGTGTGCCAGGGGGAGCTTTGGGGGGAGGGCTCGGTGGACGCGCCTATTGGGCTGGCGGAGGGGAGCAAAATTCGCCGGGCCTGCGGGGCGGCGGGAGGCCAGCCGGCTCTCACCCACTGGCGGGCCTTGGCCCGGGGGGACGGCCACACTCTGCTGGCTCTCAGGCTGGAAACGGGGCGCACCCATCAGATTCGGGCGCATATGGCGTATTTGGGGCGCCCGCTGGCCGGAGATGACCTTTATGGGGGCAGTCGGGAACGGATGGGCCGGCAGGCCCTGCACTGCTGCACCCTGGGGCTCTGCTGCCGGGCGTTGGGGGTTCGACGGTGGTTTGTCTCTCCTTTGCCGGAGGATATGCTTTTGGGTTTTTCCTGGGCGGAGGAGGCTTCGCGGGGATATCTGGATGAGGTGAGTGAGGCGGCTGGGGGGTGAGGCGGCTCTGGCCTCCGGCCTCTCCCCTGTTGAGTGGAATGATTTGGAGGCTTTTCTGGGGGGCGGGAAGGTTCTCGGGTCGGTTTGGCTGTGGGGATGTGTGGTTGTTGGGGGCCGGCCGGTCTGGCGTTGGAGACCCAGGACAACAATTTGCAGGCCTGCCGGTTCTACCAGCGGATGGGGTTCCGGCTGGGCGGGGTCAACACCATGCTTTATAAAAACTTCCGGAAGTCTGTCCGGGATGAGACCGCTCTGTTCTGGTATCTGCTGTTCTCGTGATTTTTATGGCAGCGTCGTGCAAGGATGGTGTGCGGGCTGCGTAGTTTATTTTTCGTTGGATTGGTATGGGGCGCGGCCAGTCGGGCTGTGTATGGTATTGCGGTTTGGTGCGCTGTGACGGAAAAGGTATTAAGAAAAGCCCGCGCGAGGGCCAGGGGGGGCTTTGGGCGGCGGTGTCTGATAATGGCGTCTGACAATATGGAAAGGAGGCGGCGCTATGCCAGCCTGTTTGACTCACCGACAATTTATTTTTGATGTGATGAAGCGTCTGCCCCAGCCGGGGGCTGACCTTTGCGCCTATGCCTGGGGCGCTCAGGGGCCGGACTTTTTGTTCTGCCACCGGTATTTGCAGGCCGCTGCCCGCAAGGAGCTGCGCTCGCTGCAGGAGTATGGCTCGGCCCTGCACAGGACTCAGCCCTCCCTCACCCTGTCGGCCATGCGGGAGTTTCTCCGCCGGCATGAGGACGGGGCCTACCGGTCTTATGTCATGGGCTTTTTGTGCCACTATGCCCTGGACTCGGCCGCCCACCCCTATGTGAACGCCCGGGCCCGGCAGCTGGCTGAGGAGCGGCCCTGGGAGAATGCCTCTACCATGCACTGTGAGATTGAGGCGGCGTTGGACGCTATTGTGCTGCGGTGGAGGTCTGGGAAGCTGCCCAGCGAGGTGAAGCTGACGGAGTGCTTCCCGAAAAACGAGGGGGTGCAGAGGAAGATTGCGTGTTTGTACCGGGAGGTGCTGTTTACGGTGTATGGCACGGACGTGGGGGAGGCGGAGTTGTATCAGGCCACCAAGGACGCGAGATTTATTTTTGCCGCCTGCACGGACCGGACGGGGCTGAAGCGGCAGGTGTTTCAGCGGCTGGAGAGGGGGAAGCCGGGGTATGTTACCTCTCATCTGGTGCCCATGACCGAGGACCCGGAGCCGGACTTTGCCAATGACGGACACGCGGCCTGGGAATGGGAGGGCCGGACCAGTGAGCGGAGCTTTTATGAGCTGTATGAGGAGGCGGTGGAGCGGGCCTGCCGGCTGATTCAGGGGTTTGACACGGAGGACCTGGGGGCGTTGACAGAGGAGAGGCCTTTTGGGTGAGATGGGAGGCTTAGCGAGCGCGGACGCGCAGCCCTTTGCGCGGGTGCGGAAGGTTTGCGAAGCAAAGCTTCTGCGGCTTGCGGAGCAAGGCGGCGAGCGGCCTGGTTGGGGGCGGTGGCTTAGCGAGCGCGGACGCGCGGTCTTTGCGCGGGTGCGGAAGGTTTGCGAAGCAAAGCTTCTGCGGCTTGCGGAGCAAGACGGCGAGCGGCTTGGTTGGGGGCGGTGGGCGCGAAGGAGAGAGCCTTTCTTTCAAGTATTGGCTGTGCGGATGGACTTGAAGGGAGGGCTTGGCTGCTTTTTGGGAGGTGCGCTTGCGGGTCCTGCGCTTGACAAACCGCCCTACTGGTGGTATAGTATTAGACAACAGTACGCAAAGGCTATGGCTGGTCTCTGTTGGACCGGTCGCTTCGCCTTAGTAAATCCATATAGTATTTGAATTCTCTCCGCCTTGAAATTGCACCCCTTCAAAGTTTTTTGAGCGGGTGCATGATTCATATTTGTACACTTGCGCCGGGAGTTTTTCAGATTGGGGAAATCATCTATGCTTACTATCGACAAAATTTTTCACGCCTCGGTGGTGTTGAAAAATATCATCCGCCCTACCAGCATCGTCCACACAGAGGGCATTACAGAGGACTGCTCCCTCTACCTGAAGCCGGAGTGTTTACAGAAAACCGGCTCGTTCAAGCTGCGGGGGTCGGGGTATAAGATTTCGATGCTTTCGGACGAGGAGAAGGCCCGGGGGGTGATTGCCTGCTCGGCGGGCAACCATGCCCAGGGTGTGGCTCTAGCCGCTTCTAAAAGCGGGGTGGAGTCTGTGATCTGTCTGCCGGACAGCGCGCCGATTTCAAAAATTGAGGCGACCAAAAAGTACGGCGCGAAAATATGCCTGGTGGACGGGGTGTATGACGACGCCTACCAGAAAGCGTTGGAGCTGAAGGAGGAAAAGGGGTACACCTTTGTCCACCCCTTTGACGATGAGGATGTGATTGCGGGCCAGGGCACCATTGGGCTGGAAATCGTGCAGGAGCTCAATGACATTGACGCGGTGCTGGTCCCCATTGGCGGGGGCGGGCTCATCTCCGGGGTGGCCTGCGCGGTCAAGTCCATGAACCCCCGCATCAAGGTATACGGGGTGCAGGCGGCAGGGGCCCCCAGTATGCTTCAGTCTGTGCGGGAGGGGAGCATTGGGTGTCTGGACAGCGTCTCTACCATTGCGGACGGGATTGCGGTTAAGCAGCCGGGGGAGCACACCTTTGAGCTGGTGCAGCGGTATGTGGACGACATTGCTCTGGTGACGGAGGATGAAATCTCCTCGGCCATTCTGGCATTGATTGAGAAGCAGAAGATGATTGCCGAAGGGGCCGGGGCCGTGAGCGTGGCGGCGGCAATGTTCCACAAGTTCCCCATTGAGGGCAAGCGGGTGGTGAGCCTGGTCTCGGGGGGCAACATTGACGTGACCATTCTCTCCCGGGTGATTGAGCGGGGCCTGATGAAGTCCGGACGGTCCAGCTCGCTGGTGATTGAGCTGATTGACAAGCCCGGCCAGTTACAGACGGTGTCCCGGATTATTGCCGAGCAGGGGGGCAATGTGACCAGCGTGCAGTATGAGAGGGCCGGGGAGATTGAGAGCATTAACGGGTGCTACCTGAAAATCGGCATGGAGACCAAGAACTATGGCCATGTGCAGGAGATTGCCGGGGCATTGACCCGAAACGGCTTTAAGCTGGTAGAAAAGAAATAAGAACCTGTATTCACAGGCGTTGAACGCCGGAGGGACGGGTCTTTTGCCGTCCTGCTGCGTTAAAAAATCTTGAAATACGGCAAGTATTCCTGCGATTTTTTGCCTTGCAGGGCGACAAAATCCCTCTCCCCTCTGGCATCCTCCGCCTATGAATACAGGTTCTAAGGCTGTGAAACCATTCCTACAAATCATTAGCGAGGAGGACTATACTATGAATAAACTGGCGCGTACTCTGGCATGGGTCGCTGCGGGCGCTCTGACCGGGGCCGGTCTGGCAAAGCTTCAGAAAATGCGGGCAAAGCGGCAGGAGGAGGCCCGGGAGCTGCGTTTTGGGGGCACCCGGACGCTGGAAACCCCCCGGCTGATTTTGCGGCGGTTTACCCTGGACGACGCGGCGGACATGTATGAAAACTGGGCCAGGGACCCGGAGGTCACCCGATTTTTGACCTGGCAGCCCCATGAGGATGAGGATGCGACCTATAACCTTCTGGAGGGCTGGGTGGACCAGTATGAGAAGGGGAACTATTATAACTGGGCCATTGAGCTGAAGGAGCTGGGAGAGCCTATTGGCAACATCTCGGTGGTGGCCCAGAACGAGAAGGTGCGCCAGGCCCATATCGGCTACTGCCTGGGCCGGGCGTGGTGGCATCAGGGGATTATGACCGAGGCCCTGCGGGCGGTGATCCCCTATCTGTTCCAGGAGGGGTATCTGCGCATTGACTCCCGGCATAATGTGGACAATCCCCATTCAGGCGGGGTGATGAAAAAGGCGGGGATGCGGTATGAGGGCACCCTGCGTCAGAACGGCTGGGACAATTCCGGGGTGCATGACGAGGCGCTTTACGCCATTCTGGCGGAGGAATATAAGGGAGGCGAGGGCGGCATATGAGGCTTTGCGGCGCGGATATTATTGTAAAGACCATTATTGAGCAGGGCGTGGAGGTGGTGTTCGGGTACCCGGGGGGGCAGATTATCAATGTGTACGACTCGCTGTACAAGTACCGGGACCAGCTGCGGCATGTGCTCACTGCCCACGAGCAGGGCGCTGCCCATGCCGCCGACGGCTACGCCCGGGTGAGCGGCAAGCCGGGCGTGGTGATTGCCACCAGCGGCCCTGGGGCCACCAACCTGGTGACAGGGATTGCCAACGCCTATTTGGACTCGGTGCCCATGGTAGCCATTACGGGCAACGTCCCCAAGCCCCAGCTGGGCACGGACAGCTTTCAGGAAATTGACATTACGGGCATCACCTTGCCCATTACCAAGGACAACTATATTGTGGAGTGTGTGGAGGACCTGGCGGACACCATCCGCAAGGCCTTCCGCATGGCCATGTCCGGCAGGCCGGGGCCGGTGCTGGTGGACGTGCCCAAGGACATTCAGATTGCGCAGTGCGAGTATGAGTCTCAGCCCCCGGTGCGGCCGGAGCCGCCCTTTGCCGCCAAGGACATCCGCATTCAGGAGGCGGCGGCTTGCATCAACGAGGCCAAAAAGCCCTTTATCTATTTTGGCGGTGGAATGCTCAATTCCGGGGCTGAGGAGGAGCTGCTGGCCCTGTCGGACAAGATTTCGGCCCCCATGGGCTGCTCCTTTATGGGCATCTCTGGGGTAGCCACCCAGCACCCCCGCTTTTTGGGAATGCAGGGGATGCACGGGCACTACGCCTCCTCTATGGCCATGCACCACGCGGACTGCATTATTGCCCTGGGCGTGCGCTTTAACGACCGGGTGACAGGAAACCGGGAGAAATTTGCCACCAAGGCCCGGATTGTCCACATTGACGTGGACGGGGCGGAGCTGTCGAAGAACGTCTCCCCTGCCCACGCCCTGCGGGGGGATTTGAAGCTGACCCTGCAGAAGCTGCTGCCCCTGCTGGACGCCCACCAGCACAGCGCCTGGAACCAGGCTGTGGAGCAGCTGCGCAATGACGAGCGGTGGTCCTTGGACCGCCGGGAGGGGATGACGCCCAGAAATATTCTGCTGGCGCTGAACCGCTTTACCGGCGGCGTGCTGCCGGTGGCCACGGACGTGGGCCAGCACCAGATGTGGGCGGCTCAGAGCCTGGACTTCTGCAAGCAGCGGCGGTTTGTTTCCAGCGGAGGCCTGGGCGCCATGGGCTTTGGGCTGGGGGCGGCCATTGGGGCCCAGATTGCCGCGGCGGAAAAGAAGCCCGGGGAGCACGGGGTGCTGATTACCGGGGACGGAAGCTTTGGCATGTGTCTGAACGAGCTGGCCACGGCGGTGCATGAGCAGATTCCCCTGGTGATTGTGCTGATGAACAACGGGGTGCTGGGCATGGTGCGCCAGTGGCAGACCCTGTTTTTTGACAAGCACTACTCCAACACCGTGTTGGACCGGCAGACGGATTTTGTGGCCCTGGCCCAGGCCTTTGGCGCGCAGGGCGTGCGGGCAACGGACCTGGCTCAGCTGGACGCGGCCCTGGAGCAGGCCTTTGCCGGGAAGGGGCCCTTCCTCATTGAGTGCCTGATTGACAAGGACGAGTTTGTGCTGCCCATGCTGCCTCCGGGGGGAAGCATGGACGATATCATTGTAAAGGTGGGTGACTGACATGCCGGGATTCACGTTAGCTGTTCTGGTAAAAAACGAGTTCGGGGTGCTGAACCGGGTGACCAGCATGTTCCGGCGGCGGCGGTTCAACATTAAGAGCCTCAGCGTCAGCGAGACCGAGTCGGACACCAAGTCCCGGATCACCATTGCCTCGGACGGAGGCGGGCGGGGGAAAAACCAGCTGATCGACCAGCTTTACAAGCTGCCGGTGGTGATCTCCATCATGGAGGTGAAGGAGGAGGAGGCCATTATCAGCGAGCTGCTGCTGCTGAAGGTGGAGAACCACCCGGAGCTGCGCAGCGACGTCCACGCCGCCGCCGAGGCCTTTGGGGCAAAGATTGTGGACTACACCCGGGACTCGGTGGTGCTGCAGATGGTGGGCAGCTCACGGAGCATTGACGCCTTTATTGAGGTGATGCAGGACTATACCGTGCTGGAAATCTGCCGCACCGGCGTGATCTCTTTGGAGCGGGGAAGCATCACCATAGAAAAGCGCACGGAAATCTATTGAGAAACGGAGTGATCTTTGGATGATTGAGCTGACCTGGCTGGGGCATTCCTGCTTTCGGGCCCAGTGCGGCGCGTATGCTGTTGTGCTGGACCCCTTTGCCCCTGGCAGCGTGCCGGGGCTGGAGGACATCCATCAGACGGCCCAGGGGGCGCTGTGCAGTCATGAGCACCATGACCACAACTACCGGGAGGGGGTTGTCCTGGCTGACGGAGAGAGCGAAATAGACGTTCAGAGCTATCCCTCTTTCCACGATGACTGCCAAGGAGAGAAGCGGGGGCCCAACCTGATTCATGTGCTGGAGGGCGGGGACGTGCGGGTGGCCCACATGGGCGACATTGGCTGTATGCCCTCGCCGGAAGTGTTGGAAGCCCTTCACGGGGCGGACGCTTTGCTGATTCCTGTGGGGGGACACTACACGGTAGGGCCCCGGGAGGCCATGGAGATTGTAAAGGCGGTGGAGCCCCGGGTGGTGGTTCCCATGCACTACCGGTCGCCGGAGTTTGGCTTTGACGTGCTGGGGCCGGTGGAGGATTTTCTGGCCCTGTGCGGGGACTGGCGCAGGGCGGAAGGAAACCGGATTGAGATCAGCAAGGACACCCAGCCTGGCGTGGTGGTATTGCAGTACCGCAGGCAGGCATGAGGACGGCGGGGCTCAGTCTGGAAGCCCTGACAGAGGAGAACCTGGCTCTGGCCCGGTCGATTGACCGGGGGGATGTGAGCGAGGACTTTGTGGACACGGTTGAAACCCTTTGGGAGCTGACCAGCTGGGGCCGGGAGCGCCGCTGCCTGGGGCACAGCTTTCTGGCCATGGAGGAGGGGCGGTGCGTGGGCGTGATTCTGCTGGGGGAGGCCATCCCCTGGGAGACGGACCCGCCGGAAATGGCGGCGGAGCCCTTTTACCGGCTGATGGGCTTTGTGGTGGACCGGCGCTGCCGGGGCCGGGGGCTGGGAGGCAGGATTCTGGATTTGGCGGTGGAGCGGGTTTTTCGGGACTTTGGGCCCCGGCCCATTGCGCTGGGGGTGCACAGGGATAATCTGGGTGCGGAGAGGTTTTACCTGCGGCATGGGTTTGTGAAAACCCGGTATAGGGAGGGGGACGACTATTACTTTTTGCGATACCCCCCGCGCTGGGAATGCGAGAACGTCAGGAGGTCAGGATGAACGCCGAGCTGGAAAAGATGTTGACGGACTATGTGGTCCTGGCTCAAAGGGAGCCGGCCATTCTGGGGGCCTGGAAATTCGGCTCCATCAGCAGAGGAATGGACGACGCGCTCTCTGATATTGATCTGGTCTTGCTGATAGACGGCAGCTGCTTTTCTCAGGCAGACGATTTGACAGAGAGCATTCTCGAAAGGGTTTGTGAGAGCATCATTCTGCGGTGGGAGGAAGATTTCAACAGCGGGGCGGTCCATAATAACGGGTACCTCATTCAAACGCCCAGCAGCCTCTCTCATTTTGACCTGTTTTTGCTGAATCAGGACCAGATAGACAACCCCATGTGCCGCATACACTATACCGGTCTAAAAGAGGAGCATATTCTTTTTGACCGGCACGAAGCGGTGAAAGGCCTTTGTAACATAAGTCCTGCCGGGAAGCTTTGGCAGGCGGACCGGAACCGGTTGGTGCGCACCTATCTGTACCATTTCGCGATGAGCGCCAAGTATCTGCTGCGGCAGGATTATTTTAAGCTGTATTCTGTTCTGCATACTCTATATGAAGCTCACGCCTCCTTACTTCTTACAGAATACGACGCAATCCCCTGGGGCGGGCCTCAGAATAAGCTCCACTATATCCCTTTGGAAAAGCAGGCGCACTTGAAGCGATATGTCTGCCTGGAGAATTTTACCCAGGTTCGAGAAAACTTACGCCAATCTCTGGCTTGGTTTCGCACAGATACTGCGGAACTGGGTGAACCTGTAGATACCATTGATATAGTTCGTGATTTTTGGCTTTGTTTGTTAAGATGATCATCATTTGCTGATATACCGAAAGGTATCACATAAATTTTTGAAAAGAGGTTTTTTGTTATGGCAAGGATTTTCTATCAGCAGGACTGCGATTTGCAGCGGCTCAGCGGCAAGACGGTGGCTATCATCGGGTACGGCTCTCAGGGCCATGCCCATGCCCTGAACCTGAAGGACAGCGGCGTTGACGTGATTGTGGGCCTGTATGAGGGCAGCAGGAGCTGGGCAAAGGCTGAGAGCCAGGGGCTGAAGGTAATGACCTCCGCCGAGGCTGCCAAGGCTGCGGACATTATTATGATTCTTATTAACGACGAGAAGCAGGCCAAGCTCTATAAGGAGAGCATTGAGCCCAATCTCACCGAGGGCAAGACTCTGGCTTTCGCCCACGGGTTCAACATCCACTTTGGGTGCATCAAGCCCCCCAAGAATGTCAACGTGATTATGATTGCCCCCAAGGGCCCCGGCCACACGGTGCGCAGCGAGTATCAGGCCGGCAAGGGCGTGCCCTGCCTGATTGCCGTGGAGCAGGACGCCACCGGCGACGCCTGGGACCTGGGCCTGGCCTATGCCCTGGGCATTGGCGGCGCACGGGCCGGAGTGCTGGAGACCACCTTCCGCACGGAGACGGAGACGGATTTGTTTGGTGAGCAGGCGGTGCTGTGCGGCGGCGTGTGCGCTTTGATGCAGGCGGGCTTTGAGACCCTGTGCGAGGCTGGGTATGACCCCCGCAACGCCTATTTTGAGTGCATTCACGAGATGAAGCTGATTGTGGACCTGATTTATCAGAGCGGGTTTGCGGGGATGCGGTATTCTATCTCCAACACTGCGGAGTATGGCGACTATGTCACCGGGCCCAAGATTATCACCGAGGACACCAAGAAGACCATGAAGAAGATCCTCAGCGATATTCAGGACGGCACCTTTGCCAAGGACTTTTTGCTGGATATGTCTGACGCGGGCAGCCAGGTGCACTTTAACGCCATGCGCAAGCTGGCCAGCGAGCATCCCGCGGAGAAGGTGGGCGAGGACATTCGCAAGCTGTACAGCTGGAGCGACGAGGATAAGCTCATCAATAACTAAAACATTGAGGAGGGGAGCATGATGGAAAAGAGAGTGGCCGTTATCCCGTATCTGAGTTTCAACGGAAACTGCGAGGAAGCTGTCAATGTCTATATGGCCGCTTTTGGCGGGGAAATCATTTATATGTCCCGCTGGGAGCAGCAGAACTGCGGGAATCCCCAGCAGTTTGGAAAGGTTATGCACGTGGAGTTCGTTTTGGGAAGCACCCCCATGGGGGCTGGGGACAATTTCGACTTTTGCGGGGGAAATATTCCTGTCAGGCTGATGGTGCACATGTCCTCCATGGAGGAGGCGCGGCGCGCTATCGATACCCTGGCCCAGGACGGCGGGGCTGTTCTCTCTCCCCTGCGCCCCCACCCTGCCCCGGACGACGGCGGCTGCGGCTCTATGACCCGGGACCGGTTTGGATACTTCTGGATTGTCACCTGCCCGAATCCTGATAAACAGTAAGGAGGCCTTGCCATGATGACACCTGAGGAAGAAAGCGCCCAGCAAAAGCAACTGTTTGACATTTACAGCGGCATCCTGTTTAACAATCGGGACTTCGGCTCTGGGAAACGGGAGAAGATTGCTTATGTCTTTGACTGTCCGGAGTATAAAACCCTGATGGAGAAATACCATATTGAGCAAATTGCCGGGGAGGGCACTGCCTTCCAGCGGGCTGAGCGGCTGTTACATTGGATGTCGCCCAGGCTGAAGCATAAGCCGGATTATGACAACCATGTGCCCATGAACGCCCTGGATTTGCTGGACTACAGCCTGGACAGGCCGGAAAACGGCATGAACTGCCGGAACAAGTCGGTGATTCTCACCGAGTGCTGCCTGGCGCTGGGGATTTATGCCCGGCGGGTGTACATTATGCCCTACTCTCCTTATGATATGGACAACCATGTGGTGGCGGAAATCTACGACCCGGAGCTGGAAAAGTGGGTGATGCTGGACCCCACCACGGACGGCATCTTTTTTAACGGGCAGGGCGCGCCTCTCTCCCTGTTGGAGCTGCGGGAGCGGTTTGCCGCCCATAAGCCCGCCGCCTTCACCGGAAGCGAGAAGGAGGAGGAGATGAACGCCTATATTGCCAAGAACCTGTTCCGCTTTATGGTAGACGGGGACAATGGCTTTGGGCTGGCAGACAAGCGGACCCTGTATGTTACGCCCGCCGGCTACCGGGTCAAGGAGAACCAGCTGGCCGCTATGGAGTACCGTTTGGGAGAGATTCCCCCGGACGCTATGCGGCTGCAAAAGCTGTTTGCCGACATGCTGGAAAGGGCCCGGGAAAAGCCGGAGCCGGAGGCCTGGGACATCAGTATGATGGAGGGGAAGCCATGAAAAGATTTTTGGGCTTGGCCCTTGCCCTGTGCCTGATCCTGGGGCTGAGCGGGTGCCAGGTGATTACCCGCAGAATTGTGGAGACGGAAGCGGAAAATGGGGCCTCCGCCGGTGAGCCGGCCCTTTATGCCCACAGCCTGGAGCTGGCGGAGCTGTTGGAGGAGATGCTTTGTTCGCCGGAGTATTTTGAGCTGATGGGCGGCTCGCAGGGGGTCTCTGACCTGATCATCCCCTTGATGCGCTCGGATTTGTCCCAGCCGGAGAGCGCCTACCTGATTACCCTCTCGGAGGACGCGCTGCCCCTGCTGCTGGACGGGGCGGAGGCGGACATGGAGGGCTTCTCCCCCGGGCTGCGGGAGTTTTTGGAGCGCAGGATGCTTCAGTCTGTGGCGAGCATTCTCAACGCCCAGCAGGGGACGGAGACTTTGGCTGCGGCCAGCATTCTCACCGTGTCGGACGCATGGGCCGGGGAGAGCTTGGAGGCGGGCTGCTATGTACTGCTCAACTACCCGGATGCCTGCCCGGTGATGGCGTCCTTCTGGGGCGGGGACGGGCTTATGGAGGGCACGGCCACCATGCTCATAGGCGAGCCCCTGGATGAGGATTCTGTGCAGGGCGTGGCGGCGCTGTTCCAGCAGCTGGGCATGGACGGCATAGAGGTGAAACAGCTGGAAATAAACGAAGACTGACTGCTCAGGGTGGGGCCTCTGCCCTGCCCTGTACTTTTTTTGCAAGGAGAATCAAGTATGGTAAGCGACAACATTAAGCTGAGCCCTCAGAATGCCCCCCACCGGGCGTTGTATCACGCGCTGGGGCTGACCGAGGAGGAGATTGCCCGGCCCCTGGTGGGCGTGGTGAGCTCTTATAATGAGATTGTGCCGGGGCATATGAACATTGACAAGATTGTGGACGCGGTGAAGCTGGGCGTGGCCATGGCCGGGGGTACGCCTATCGTCTTCCCTGCCATTGCGGTGTGCGATGGCATTGCCATGGGCCATGTGGGGATGAAATACTCCCTGGTGACCCGGGACCTGATTGCGGACTCTACCGAGGCCATGGCTCTGGCCCACGGCTTTGACGCTTTGGTGATGGTACCCAACTGCGACAAGAACGTCCCCGGCCTGCTCATGGCCGCTGCCCGGCTGAACCTGCCCACGGTGTTTGTCAGCGGCGGGCCCATGCTGGCAGGGCGTGTGGATGGGCGGAAGACCAGCTTCTCCTCTATCAGCGAGGCGGTGGGAGCGTTTAACGCGGGGAAAATCACCGAGGAAAAGCTGCGGGAGTATGAGTGCAAGACATGCCCCAGCTGCGGGTCCTGCTCGGGCATGTACACCGCCAACTCCATGAACTGTCTGACCGAGGCCCTGGGCATGGGCCTGCCGGGCAACGGCACCATTCCCGCAGTGTACTCGGCCCGGATTGAGCTGGCCAAGCACGCGGGCATGGCGGTGATGGACATGCTGAAAAAGGACATTCGGCCCCGGGACATTATGACTGAGGAGGCCTTTGGGAATGCGTTGACCGTGGACATGGCCTTGGGGTGCTCTACCAACAGTATGCTGCACCTGCCGGCCATTGCCCATGAGTGCGGGATTGAGATTAACCTGGACATTGCCAACGCCATCAGCGAGAAGACCCCCAACCTGTGCCATCTGGCCCCTGCCGGGCGGACCTATGTGGAGGACCTGGACGAGGCCGGCGGCGTGTACGCCATTATGCACGAGCTGAACAAGAAGGGCCTGCTGAACACAGGCTGTATGACTGTCACCGGGAAAACCGTGGCTGAGAATATTGCCAGCACCCCCAACCGCGACCCGGAGGTGATTCGGCCTATTGAGAGCCCCTATAGTCAGACCGGGGGCATTGCGGTGCTCAAGGGCAGTCTGGCGCCGGAGGGCTGTGTGGTGAAGCGGTCCGCCGTGGCGGAGGAGATGCTGGTGCACCAGGGCCCCGCCCGGGTGTTTGAGTGCGAGGAGGACGCTCAGGCGGCGATCAACAAGGGCAGCATCCAGCCGGGGGACGTGGTGGTCATCCGCTATGAGGGGCCCCGGGGAGGCCCGGGTATGCGGGAGATGCTGAACCCCACCTCCGCCATTATGGGCATGGGGCTGGGGTCCAGCGTGGCGTTGATTACGGACGGGCGTTTCTCCGGGGCCACCCGGGGGGCCTGCGTGGGGCATATCTCCCCTGAGGCGGCCAGCGGCGGGCCCATCGGCATTGTGGAGGAGGGGGACCTGATCCGCATTGACATTCCCGGCCATTCGATAGAGCTGATGATTGACAAGGAGGAGTTTGCCCGGCGCATGGAGGCGTTCACACCTAAAAAGAAGGAGCTCAGCGGCTATCTGAAGCGGTATGCGTCGCTGGTGTCCAGCGGGGCGAAGGGCGCGGTGCTCAATGGATAAGCGAACGCTTTCGCTGCGGCTGCGGTCGCTGACGGTGTTTCGGGGGATGTTGAAGGACCCGGTGGTTGACGGGCTGCTGGCCTGCATGGAGTGTCCCAGAGAGGACCTGTCCGGCTTTGTGAGCGCCTATAGCGAGTTTGTTGCCAGGCTGTATGAGGCGGGCTATGCCGACCTGACGGAGTATGTGAGAAGCCGGGTGGAGGACAGCGAGAACCCGCTCATCCGGCTGCGCTGCGCAGGGAGGCAGGAGCCCCCCCAGCTGAAAACCAGCGCGGCCGCCGACCTGGACGCGCTGGCTGAGGCGGCGGCAGTCACCCCACAATTTTTGCGGGACGGCACAGGCTATGAGGGGCCGCTGGCGGGATTTCAGTCGAGCTATGGGGAATTGGCGGCAGAGTATGCCCGGCGGCTGGAGCGTATTGGTCAGGTGGGGTTTGGGGTGTATGCCCGGCACCCCATGTTCCGCCTGAACGGGGCGGGGCGCATTACCCCGGTGGGCAGCCCGGACCCGGTGCGGCTGGGAGACCTGGTAGACTACCAGCGGGAGAAGGAGCTGATTTTGGGCAACACCCGGGCATTGCTGGCAGGCAAGCCCGCTGCCAACATGCTGCTGACCGGAGACGCGGGGACGGGAAAGTCCTCGACTGTGAAGGCGGTGGTGAACGAGCTGTGGCAGGAGGGACTGCGGATTTTGGAGGTGCGCAAGGAACAGCTGCACCTGCTGCCCGGGGTGTTGGAGGAGCTGAAGGAAAACCCGCTGAAATTTATTTTGTTTATTGACGACCTGAGCTTTCAGCGGGACGATGACGACTTCAGCGCATTGAAGGCCATGCTGGAAGGGTCGGTGTCGGCCAAGAGCCGGAATGTGGCGATTTATGCCACCAGCAACCGGCGGCACCTGGTGAAGGAAACGTTCGCGGACCGGGAGGGGGACGAGGTGCACCGGCAGGACGCCATGCAGGAGATTGTCTCTTTGTCGGAGCGGTTTGGGCTGCGGGTGACCTTTTTGCGGCCGGACAAGGCCACTTATTTGAACATTGTGCGGCGGCTGGCGGCAGAGGGCGGGGCCGGCCTGCCGGACGAGGAGCTGTGCTTGCTGGCGGAGCGGTTTGCCCTGAGCCGGAGCAGCCGCTCGGCCCGGGCGGCCAGGCAGTTTGTGGACGGACTGCTGGCGGGTTGAGCCGGGCCCTGGGGGCGGCGGGATGGAAAAAATTCCCGCCGCCCTTTTGCGTCTTCTGGGCCTTGACTTTCCGGGCTGGGGAGGATATAATTGTTTTACATATTCCTGCTAAATGGAGGGGGACCCAAAATGTGTAAGAAAATACTGAGCTTGGTTTTATGTTTGATATTAGTTGTGGGGACGGGGGTGCCGGGGAGTGCTGCGGATGGTACGACTGGCAATACTGTTACGGTTACGTTTGACCCGAATGGTGGGACAGTAACGGCAAACGGTAACCCAGTAACCTCAAAGGTTGATATTTCACTTACAGCCGATGGCAATACAGATTATACTACAACGTTTAATGATCTAAATCCCCAAAGAACAGGCTATACACATACGGGATGGTCAAACTCCAATGGGTCTTTGGTCCTGGCTTCTACAAAAGTAGATCTTTCACACAATCAGACTACCCTAACCGCGCAATGGAAGGCTATGGAATTTCTTGTTAAGTATAACCTGAATTACTCGGTTGATGATACTGGGCCTGTGCATCCAGGCGATCAGGCACCTACAAAGGCTGATGGAAAAGCTACTTACGACTCAAACTTTGGGGCTGCTGTTGCTGCGCCTGAGAGTAGTATGATTCCGGTTGGATATGATTTTGCGGGGTGGTATACCGACGCTACAAATGGAGATGAGGTTACCAGTAATACGAATGTTGCGCCGGCAAATCCTACAGCCAACACAGAAATTGAGCTTTTTGCCCATTGGACGCCGGTTATCTTGAACGTCACATGTGATTTTAACTACCCGGAGGGGGCTGTGGTGACGGCCAGCCCTGCGCCTGCTGCGCCGAAGTTTAAGGTTACTTATAACGGGACGTATGATAGGCTGGATGGCCAACCGGTGGCGGGGGCAATTCCTCTGGGGTTTAAGTTTGGCAAGTGGATGACTGCGAAGGATGGTACGGGTGACGAAAGAACGAAGGACAGTCCTGTCAAAATTACTGCGGACGAGACCCTGTATGCCCAGTGGGAGCGCACCCATTATGTGGTGAGCTTGGACTATGGCGTGGTGGCAAGGCCCGAGGACGAGAAGGAGCATTTGCTGTATGCCACGCCGAAGCCGGCGGCTCCGATTGCCAATGCGCCGGCAGCGGCCCACCCCAATTACTCGGACGGGAAGGACCAGGGCTGCGATGGGCCTCTGCCCTCCCCCACTGCTACGGGGTATACCTTTTTGGGCTGGGCTAAGGAGGCCAAGCAGAACACCGACGGGGCTTTTGTGGTGGACGAGAAGACCCCGGTGGTTGGCGCCAACGACGAGGTGAAGGGGGACCACACCCTGTATGCCAAGTGGCAGGGCAGCCAGCACACGGTCACCTTTAACCTGAACTATACCCCGGCGCCCAGCTCTACCCCGGCCCCGGTAAAGGCCAGCTATGGCACCAAGCTGGGGACGCTGCTGCCCACCACCGCGCCTACCCGCAGCGGCTATCAGTTTTTGGGGTGGTATACCGACCCTACGGGCGGGGAGGCGATTACCAATGTCAGTTCCAGAATGGTGCAGGGGGACGTGACCCTGCATGCCCACTGGATTGCCGCCAACACGGTGCAGCTGGAGCTGAACGGCGGGACCCTGCCCAGCGGGACCAGCAGCTCGGTGGTGGTGAGCGAGGGCAACCCCTGGCCCAAGCTGCCGGACCCCACCCGGGAGGGATATCAGTTTGAGGGCTGGTATACCAGCAACACGGAAGGGGTTCAGATTTCGGGGGGCACGGGCGCGGTGGAGGCTCCGATTCCCACCACCCTGTATGCCCGGTGGACGGCGAAGAAGTTCCAGGTGAAATTTGACTATAACGGCGGCGACGGCAGTCAGGACCCCAAGGCCTATACCTATGGGGAGAAGTACAGCCGTTTGCCCAGCAATGCCCAGTGGCCGGGCCACACCTTTTTGGGGTGGTACACCGCGGCCTCGGGGGGCACGCTGGTGAACGGCGAGACCCTGATGACCACGGCCAGCGACCACACCCTGTATGCCCGGTGGGGCTTTCAGGTGAGCTTTGAGCCGGGCATCGGCTTTGGGGAAATGGAGAACCAGATTGCAATTGTGGGCGAGGATTATATTCTGCCGGAATGCGGCTTTACCGCGCCGGAGGGGATGAGCTTTACCAACTGGGCGGTGGGCACTGCCCGGGGGGAGAAGTTCCCGGCGGGCACCCGGTATACCATTGCCCGCAACACCACCCTCTACGCGGTGTGGGAGACGTCGCCCATTTACATCACCGCCACCAGCAGCAGCGGCGGCACGCTGACTGCTTCGGGAGGCGGCAGCGGCCAGATGACCTTTGAGCAGGGCAGCGATGTGACCTTTATCCCCCGGGCCAACCGGGGGTATCAGCTGGCGGACCTGGTGATTGACGGGGAGTCCTGCGGGCCGATGAAGAGCTACACCTTCCAGAATCTGACGGAGGACCATACGATTCACGCGGTGTTTGAGCTGACGCCCCCTCCCTCCTACTCCACCTGCGACCACGGCCGGGACTGCCCGCTGAGCAAGTTCTCGGACTTGCAGCCCAACGCGTGGTATCATGACGCGGTGCACTACTGCAT
Organism: uncultured Oscillospiraceae bacterium; assembly: GCA_910587835.1. Lineage (GTDB taxonomy): Bacteria > Bacillota > Clostridia > Oscillospirales > Acutalibacteraceae > Acutalibacter. The sequence goes on from CAJUNQ010000012.1 coordinate 29,440, forward strand.
GGACCAGGTGCTGATGAACGGCACTGGGGGCGGGAAGTATTCCCCCAGCGCAAAGGCGGACCGGGCCACTTTGGTCACAGTGCTGTGGCAGGCGGCGGGCTGCCCCTATACCCCCACCACCGGGAGCCTGAGCAAGCCCTTTAAGGATGTGTCGTCCCGGGCATGGTATTACAAGCCGGTGTGCTGGGCTCTTCACAATGGCATTACCAGCGGGTATAGCAACGGCAACTTCGGGCCCAACGACCGGATTACCCGGGAGCAGGTTGTCACCATGCTGTGGCAGTATGCCGGCAGGCCGGACTATACCATTAACCGTATGCCCTATGTGGACACCTGGGCGGTGAGCGATTATGCCTGGAACGCCATGCTTTGGGCCACGGAGAATCAGATCATCAGCGGCAAGGAGAACAACCGGCTGGACCCCAAGGGCTATGCCAGCCGGGCGGAAATTGCCCAGATGATTATGGGCTTTAGGAAGTTTACGGGCGAGGTTTGAGGGAGACAGCGGGGCTTGCCTGGTTGGGACGGATGCTGCTTTGCCTGGGACGATGAGATTGCTTGTCTTGGGCTCTCCCCCATTGGGTTCTTCTGGTGAGGAGCCTGCGGTCTGCGGTGCGGGCTGGATGGGAGAGGCTCCGTTTGTTGTAGAGATGAAATAGAAAAGCGGACTGCCGGGGAAAGGCAGTCCGCTTTTTGCCGCGTTTTCAGGGCCGGCCCTGTTGGGGGAAGGAGGCGGTGAGGGTGAGACGGTCCTTCTGGTAACGGGCGGTGAGGGCGCCGCCCATGCGCTCGGTGAGGGACCGGGCAATGGAGAGCCCCAGGCCCGTAGACTTGCGGGCGGCTTCTACCGTGTAAAAACGGTCGAACAGCTTGGCCGCGTCTACCTCTGTGAGGCCACGGCAGGCGTTGGAGAAAATAACCTCCCCCTGGGGGGTGAGCTCCACAGTCAGGTCGCCGTCGCTGTATTTTACCGCATTGCTCAGCAGATTGGAGAACACCCGGGAGAGGGCGGCGCGGTCCAGCCTGCGCTCTACCCGCGTTTCGGGCATGGTCACCTGGGGCTCGATGCCCCGGGCCCGCAGCACCGCGAAAAAGGCGGCAAGGCTGCTCTCTAAGGCGGCGTTCAGGCTGAGGGGCTCCCCTTCCAGCTCCGGGTCGGAGAGGACCACGCAGTAGCGGAACAGCTCCTCTGTCAGCTGGCGCAGCAGCTGGGCCCGGTCCTGGATGACAGACAAATATTCCTCCGCCCGGGGAGACTTCTCCTCCTGGTCCAGCAGCTCCAGGTAGCCGCAGATGGCGGTGAGGGGGGTGCGCAGGTCGTGGGAAATGTTGGCCACCGCCGCTTTCAGCTCCAGGTCGCCCTGCTGGTAGCGGCGGCGCAGCTCCCGCAGGCGGCGCAGCTCTCGGTTCACGGCGGAGGCCAGGGCGCGCATGGCTCTGTCCCGGGTGGAGATGTCGATGAGGGTGTTGGTGTCTGTGCTGAGCTTTTCGGCAAAGCCCTGGGCAATCTCCCCCGCCGCCTTGCGCATGAGACAGAGCTTGACTGTCAGGCCCGCAATACTCAGGGCCATGAGGGCCAGCAGAATATAAATTGGGTAGGGCACCTGGAACACTTCCTCTCTTCACAGCAGGGACCAGGCGGCCCGGGTGGGACCGCCTGGTATGTTTTATCCTCTATTTCAGGTCTTTGCGGCGGAACAGCGTCAGGCCCAGGCCCAAAAAGAACAGCGTTACGGCGGCGGAGTACAGGGCCAGCTGCCAGCGGGGCGTATATTCTATGGTCTCCACCTGGGCGCCGTCGTCGCTGAACACCCGGTGGCCGTCCCATAGAATCTCCCACAGCTGCCCGCCGGGCTGGATATTGTTGGCGGTGCGGAGAACGGACTGAAGGGGCTCGTCAATATAGCTGGGGTTGGGAATCATGGGAATGTCGTCCGCTGAGATGGGGTTGCCCTCCCTGTCCAGGTACTGCATGGTCTGCTCCCCGTCCTCGTTGGTGGTCATGATCACGCTGCCGTAATTCGGAATCACCTTGGGACTTTCCAGCGCGAGGCAGATTGCCTGCCCGCCGAACATCAGCCCCAGGCCCACCATGGCGCAGACCACCAGGGCGGAGCGGTTGGCGATGAGCATGGCTGCAAACACGCAGATGGCGGTGAGGGCCAAAAACAGCATCAGAAGCACGGCCAGCCGCAAAGCCACGTTCCCGGGGTTGCCGATGGTGAGCCCCGCGCCGGCAATCAGCACCGCGGACACGGACAGGGCCATAAAGAACAGCTCCATGGCGTAGACCGTGATGAAGTTGCTGAGATACACCGCGGTCCGGCTGCGGCCCACCGTGAGCTTGCAGCGGATGGTGCCGTCGTGATAGTCGGTGTTGATGAACAGGCCGCACAGGCAGGGCAGCAGGATGAACTGCCAGGCCGCGCAGTTGACAATGGTGTTGTCAAGCAGGGCTCCGCCGTTTAAAGAGGCCATTCCCCGCTGGGCTATTGCGTCCCAGGCCGCGCCGGCTGTCAGGATGAATGCCGAGAGCCAGAAGCGTTTGGCGCGGAGCAGGGCGTGAAGGTTTGCGTGTAACAGATGAACCATACCGCCGCCCCCTATTTCAAATCCTTGCGCCGGAACAGCAGGATTCCCGCGCCGGTAAATACCAGGCTCATGGCCAGGGCGTAGCACGTCAGCTGCCAGTATGGGGTTTGGGGCTTGGAGCCGTCCGGCTCCTCATGGCCGTCCTCCAAAATCTCCACCAGCTGCCCCCCGGGCTGGATGTTGTTCACGGTGCGCAGAAAGCTGCGCATGGGCTCCTTCACATACGAGGGGTTGGGCACCCGGGGGATGTCCTCCGGCTTGATGGGATTGCCGTCCTTGTCCAAATACTGGGTGGTTACGGTGCCGTCCTCGTTGGTGGTGAAGCTCACCCCGCCGTAGTCGTCCACCATCTCCGGGCCGGCCAGTCGAGCGTTGACCATCTGGGCGGCCAGGACCAGTCCAACGCCCAGCAGGGCGCAGTACAGCAGCACGGAGCGGTTGGTAATCATCGTGGCAAGCAGGGTGAAGATTGCCGTAAGGGACAGAAACACCAGAAGCAGTATTCCCAGCTTGATTAAGAACGCCTGGGGCCGGGAGAGGCCCCCCAAAAGGGGGAAGCCCACCAGCAGGTAGATAATCTCATAGGCGGCGATATAGATCGCGCCTGTCGCGCAGTTGGTGATCAGGTTGGAGAGATATATCCTGGCGCGGGTGTGGCCCACGGTGAGCTTGTTGCGGATGGTGCCGTCGTGGTAATCGGTGTTGATGAACAGGGCTCCCAGGGCAGGCAGCAAAATAAACAGTAAAATGGCGGACTGAAAGACGCCATCATCCAGCTCCCCGGCCAGCCGTTTCATTTTGTTGATGTCCACCACCATGTACACCGCCATGGCGGCCATCATGAACAGGCCAAGCCAGAACCGCTTGGAGCGGAACATGGCGTAAAGGTTGGCGGAAAGCAGCTTACGCATGGCCCTCGCCCCCTTTGCCGGCGCCTACCAGGCTGAGGAAGTAGCTCTCCAGGCTCTCATCGTGGTTCTGGATGTTGTAGACCTCGCAGCCCCGCTGGGTGAGGGCGTTGACCAGCTTGCTTACATTGACGGCGTCGTAGACGTCGATCTGCTTGCCGTCGAGAATTTTGTATTCCAGCTCCATCCCGTCCAGCACCAGGGCGGCGGTTTGGGTGCTGCTCACATCGGCCCGCACACACTTGCGGCAGGTGGCCTCCAGCTCTTCGGCGCTGATTTGCCGGAGCATGACGCCCCTGTCGATAAAGCCGTAGTGGGTGGCCAGCTTGTGGAGCTCCTCGAGAATGTGGCTGGAAATGAGCACGGTAATGCTGCGCTCCCGGTTGAGCTTGAGGATGAGCTCCCGGATCTCCACAATGCCCTGGGGGTCCAGGCCGTTGACAGGCTCGTCCAGCACCAAAAAGTCCGGGTCTCCGCACAGGGCCACAGCAATGCCCAGCCGCTGGCGCATACCGAGAGAGAAGTTTCTCGCCTTCTTCCTGCCTGTGCCGCTCAGGCCCACCAGGTCCAGAAGCTCGGGGACGCAGGAGAAGTCGGGCAGGCCCAGTATGCGGCATTGCTGCTTCAGGTTGTTTTCGGCGGTCATGTCCAGGCTGATGGAGGGGGTCTCGATGACCGCGCCCATGCGGCGGCGGGAGCGGTTGATGTCGGGGCTCTCGTTATTCACGCCGTAGAGGCTGTAGGCGCCGTAGGAGGGAGTTTGCAGGCCGCAGACGAGCCGCAGCAGGGTGGTTTTGCCCGCGCCGTTTTTGCCCACCAGGCCGTAGACCGCGCCTTTGGGGACAGCGATGTTGAAGTTTTCCAGCGCGGTGAAGCGGCGGTATTTTTTGCCCAGGGCGTTGGTTTGCAGAACGTATTCCATAGTCACGCATCCTTTCTGTTGGGATGAGGACAGTATACAACAAAAAGGTAAAGAAAGCGGTAAAGGAAAGGGTAAAGAAATCGTAAAGATTTTTACTGGTCCGGCTCCGCCATTTTGAAGCCAATGCCCCACACTGCCTCTACATACTCCCTTTCCCCTGCCGTGCGCAGCTTGCGCCGGAGATTGCTCACATGCATTTTCAGGGAGCTCTCGGTGCCGTCCGGGGTGTCTTGGGCAATCCGGTCCAGCAGCTGGGACTTGGTGACCACCTGGGTGGGCCGGCGCAGCAGCTGGCGGAGAATGGCGTACTCTGTGGGGGTCAGGCGCACCTGCTCCTCCCCGATCCAGGCGCAGCGGGCGGCGCTGTCCAGGGTCAGGCCGCCCCAGGTGAGCCGGTGCCGGTCCCGCTGGGGGCTCTCTCGCAGCCGCACCGCCACCCGGGCCAGCAGCTCACGGGAGTGGAAGGGCTTGGTGACGTAGTCCGCCGCGCCCCCCAGCAGCAGGTCTACCTTGCTGTCCAGCCCGGCTTTGGCGCTGAGGACGATGACCGGCGCGTCGATGTGGGGCAGCAGCTCCTCGCCGGTGAGGCCGGGGAGCATCAGGTCCAGCAGCACCAGGTCCGGAGGGGACTCCTCCAAGCGCAGGAGGGCCTCGGTGCCGGAGTAGGCCCGGGCTACCTGGTAGCCCTGCTGGCTCAGCAGCTCCTCCAGCAGGTTGCCGATGTGCTGGTCGTCGTCTACCACCAGTATTTTGTACAACTTGCCGCCTCCTTTCGGGTATGGGCCGGAGTCTGTTTTGAAAGCACCGCTCTGACAGGGTGTCAGCCCAGGGCTGTCAACAGCTGGCCGCGGGTGAGGGGATGGATGAAGCTCTCGCCAATGTCTTTGATGAGGATGAACCGAAGGCTGTCGCCGTCGCTTTTTTTGTCCAGGGCCGTGGCCTCCACAATCTCCTGGGGGGAGAAGCCGGACTCTGTCGGCAGGCCGTATTGGGCCAGCACCCGGGCAATGCGGTCTTCTGTGCCTGGGGCGGTGAGGCCCAGCCTCTCCCCTGCCCGGCAGGCCAGGACCATGCCCATGCCCACCGCCTCCCCGTGGGAGAGGCCCTGGAAGCTGTGGAGCTTTTCCAGGGCATGGCCGCAGGTGTGGCCGAAATTCAGAATCATCCGCCGGCCGGTGTCATGGGCGTCGGCCTCTACAAAGTCCCGCTTGATGGACACGGAGCGGGCTACCATCTGTTCCATGTCCTCCAGGGCCGCGCCCTGCTCGAATGCTGTGAACAGCGTCTGGTCGGCAATGCAGCCGTGCTTGATGACCTCCCCCAGGCCGTCGTTGAAAAAGTGTTGGGGCAGGCTGCGGAGGGCTTCCGGGTCGGCGAGCACGGCCAGGGGCTGGTGGAAGGCTCCCACCAGGTTTTTGCCAAAGGGCAGGTCCACCCCGGTTTTGCCCCCCACGCTGGCGTCCGCCTGGGACACCAGGCTGGTGGGGAGCTGTATAAAGTCCATGCCCCGCAGGAAGGTGGCTGCGGCAAAGCCGCTCATGTCGCCGGTGACGCCGCCCCCCAGGGCAGCGATCAGGTCGGTGCGGGTAAAGCCGTTTTCGGCCAGGGCCTGGTACATGCCGCTGACGGTGGACAGCTGCTTGTGCTCCTCTCCGGCGGGGAACATGTGGCGGACCACGGGGAAGCCGGCTGCCTGTAGGGAGGCCGCTACCCTGTCGCCGTAAAGGGGCATGACATGGGCGTCGCTGATGAGCATGACCTTGGCGCCGGGCTTTTTCAGGGGGCGGATGAGCTCGCCCACCCGGTTCAGCAAGCCGTTTTCTACGGTGACGGTGTAGGGGCGGTGGGTTTTTACTTCTATTTTCATGGGAGTACCTCCAAAAGTGTGGGCTGTGGGGAGAGCGGGGGCTTGTCTGCTGGCGGGCGGGGAGGGAAGCTCAGCGAGCGCGGACGCGCGGGGTTTGCGCGGGCGCGGAAGGTTTGCGGAGCAAAGCTTCCTCCCCTTGCGGAGCAAGGGGGCGAGCGGCCTGTTTGCGGGGGCGCGCCTTTATCCCACCTGCCGTTTGATCTGGGCGGCGGTGCGCAGCAGCGAGCGGAGCTCCTCCTGGTCCCGGCGGTCCACCGCGTCCCGCAGTCTGGAAAGATTGGCGATCAGCTGGTCCAGCTCCTGGGTCAGGGCCTTCTGGTTGTCCAGAAACAGACGGCTCCACAGGGCGTCGTTGATGTTCGCCACCCGGGACACGTCCCGGTAGCTGCCGGCGGAAAAGCCCTGGTGCTCCGGGCAGCGGGGGCTCATGACGTAGGCGCAGGCCAGGGCGTGAGGCAGCTGGGAGGTAAAGGCAATCATCTGGTCGTGGCGGGCCGGGGTGGTGCGCACTACCCGGCCAAAGCCCATCTCCTCCGCCCGCTCCCGCACCAGGACCATGGCCCAGTCCGGCGCGCCGGTGTCTACCAGAATGTAGGAGGCCCCTACGAAGATGCTGGGGTCGCTGGCAGCAAAGCCGCTGCGCTCTTTGCCTGCCATGGGGTGGCCGGCCACAAAGGTATATTGCCCCGGCAGCGCCGCCATAGCCGCGCAGAGCTCCTCTTTTACCCCGCAGGCGTCGGTGAGCACAGAGCCCGCCTTCAGCAGGGGCCCATACTCCCGGGCAAAGGCCAGAGCTCCCTCCGGGTACACGCACAGGTACACCAGGTCGGCGGTTTTCAGGTCGTCACGGCCAGCCTTGCCGTCAATGGCCCCGCAGGAACAGGCGTCCAGCAGGGCGTCCTCGTCCTGGTCCATTCCCAGAACCTGGTGGCTGGTGTTCTGCTTGAGGGCCTTGGCCATGGAGCCCCCGATCAGGCCCAGTCCCACGATGACGATTTTCAGAGGCTTCATAGGCCCTGCACCGTGCGGAACACCTGGGACACTTTTTTAGCCAGGGTCTCGAACTGGGCGGGCGTGATGGACTGGGCGCCGTCGCACAGGGCATGGGGCGGGTCGTTGTGGACCTCGATGATGAGGCCGTCGGCCCCCACTGCCGCCGCCGCAATGGCCAGGGGCTCGATGAGCCAGCTGACGCCGCTGGCGTGGCTGGGGTCCACAATGACAGGCAGGTGGGACAGCCGTTTGAGCACCGGCACCGCGGAGATGTCCAGAGTGTTGCGGGTCATGGTCTCATAGGTGCGGATGCCCCGCTCGCAGAGAATGACCTGCTGGTTGCCCTCGGCCATGATGTATTCAGCGCTCATAAGCAGCTCCTCGATGGTGTTGGCCAGGCCCCGCTTGAGCAGAATGGGCTTTTGGAGCTTGCCCAGCTGCTTGAGCAGCTCGAAGTTCTGCATATTTCGGGCTCCTACCTGAATGACGTCGACATTGTCGAACAGGGGCAGGTGCTCGATGCTCATGATCTCGGTGACAATGGGCAGGCCGGTCTTCTTTTTGGCCTGGGACAGAAGCTGCAGGCCCTCGGCCTTCATGCCCTGAAAGGCGTAGGGAGAGGTGCGGGGCTTGAAGGCTCCGCCCCGAAGGAACGCGGCCCCGCTGGCCTTGACGCTTTCGGCCACAGAGCAGATCTGGGCCTCGCTCTCTACAGAGCAGGGGCCGGCAATGAGGGCCAGGGCTCCCCCGCCGATCTGCTGGCCGCCGGGGAGGGTGATGACCGTGTCCTCGGGATGGAACTTGCGGTTGGCCTTTTTGTAGGGCTCCTGCACCCGGCGGACAGACTCCACCACGTCCTGGGCGGCGATGTATTCGTCGTCTACGGCGGTAGTGTCGCCCAGCAGGCCCAGCACGGTGCTGTGGGCGCCTACCCAGGTGTTGACGGTCACATCATAGGAGCTGATGAGCTTTTGGATGAAATGGTCGATTTTCTCTTGGTTCTGCTGGGGCTTCAGTACAATGATCATGGGAATTTTCCTTTCTGTATCTCAGGATTTCCGCGCCGGCTCCGCTGGGAAAGGGCACAAAAAAGCGGAGCTCCACGGCTCCGCGCAAGGCCCGGGATCTTCCTCGGGCAGACCCTTCCCCGCCGGTCAGGCACAGCCTGACCCGGGGGCAGAGGCATGACGGCCGCCGGTGAAATTTCTCCACGCCAAATAAGCCTGCTTGATAAATCGCAGGCTGAAGCAGATGGTATACTGCCGGGGACAAGTGGGGTTCATAGGACGGCTCCTCTGTTCTCTTTCTGGGGCTTGTTTGAAAAATCGAAACCGCCGTCTTTTTACCCAGAAGCAATCATCTTCTGCGTGGAAAATCCTCGTAATACGCAAGTATTGGCGTAGTTAGCGTAGCTAACTACAGCGGTTCTTCTCCTTGAAGCTGACCGCTTCTGGTCAAAATTCCGTCATTTCTTCTATTTTCAAACAAGCCCTACTGGTCTGGTGCCATTTTACCGCATTTTGTCCTGAATGTCAAGCCCCAGCACCACATCGGCCACCCGGCGGGCCACTGTCACCGGGGGCGCGCCCGCGTCAATGGTCAGGTCCGCCGCAGCCCGGTAAAGGGGGGCGCGCTGGCGGAACAGCTCCTCAATCACCCGGCGGCGGTCCGGCACCTGAAGCAGAGGGCGGCGTTTGTCGTTTTTCAGCCGCTCCTGCAGGGCCGGCAGAGGGGCGTCCAGAAAGAGGATGGCCCCCCCCTGCCTGTGGAAGGCCCGGACGTTTTCCTCCCGCAGCACCGTGCCCCCGCCGCTGGCGATAACCAGCCCGGGGAGCCCGGCGGTCTCCTCTACGGCCCGGGCCTCCCGCTGGCGGAAGCCCTCTTCTCCGAACCGGGCGAAAATCTCCGACACGGTCAGGCCCTCCTTCTGCTCAATGTACTGGTCCAGGTCGCAGAACTCCCGGTTCAGCAGCCGGGCGGCCCGCCGGCCCACACTGGTTTTGCCGCAGCCCATGAAGCCGCACAGAATCAGATTGCCCTTGCCCAGTTGCTTTTTCATGGCTCTCTCCCTCCAAACAGGCGGGGCAGCTCGGCCTGGGCGCTGGCAATCAGCTGGTGCAGGTCTTCGGGGTCGAATCCCGTGCCGTACCATATCTTGTGGGAATAAGCGGCTTGACACACCAGCATCCCCATGCCGGGGACCGCCGTGACGCCCTGCTCCCGGGCTCTTTGGAGCAGCAGGGTGTCGGCGGGATTGTAGACCGCGTCGAACACGGCCCGGCAGCGGCTGATCACCTGGGCGCTTACCGGGCAGGCGTTGGTATGGGGGCGCATGCCCACGCTGGTGGTGTTGACCAGCAGGTCGTACTGCCCGGCCCGGTCCTCCTCCAGCTCCTGATAGCTCGTCACCTGGACCCGGAAGCTCTGGTCTCCCCGCTTGCGGGCAAAGTCCGCCAGCCCCTCCGCCAGGGCCATGGCCTTTGCATAGGAGCCCTCCCGGTGGGCTATGACCAGGTCAAAATCCGGCTGCTGCACGGCCGCCTGGAAGGCCACGGCCCGGGCCGCGCCGCCGTTGCCCAGAATCAGCACGCGCCCGTGAAAGTCCAGGCCATGAATGGCAAGGGACATGGCCGCGCCGGGGCCGTCGGTGGTGTAGCCGTAGAGCCTGCTGTCCACAACCTTCACGGTGTTCACCGAGCCGCACAGCCTGGCGTTTTCGCACATGTCCTCCAGGTAGGGTATGATGGCGCTTTTGTGCGGTATTGTGACATTAAAGCAGTTCAGCCGGCGCAGCTGGGGCAGGGCGGCGGGCAGGTCCGGCACGTCCAGCACAGCGTACTCCATGGGGATATGGGACATTTCAAACAATTTTTTTTGTATAAACGGCGACATGGTATGGGCAATCGGATGGCCGATTACTGCCGCTTTCTGAATATCCAAGGGATTCCACTCCTTTTTTTTGCAGGTTTGGCAAGTTTTTTTCATTTGATGGTTGACAAAGTGGAGCGCAGTCAATAAAATGGAGATATGCACCGGCCCGCATACCGGGCGGGAGTGACAACCGCCCCAGGGGATATTATACCACAGGGGCGCGGGTTTTGTCCATATGCCGAGCGAACCGGCGGAACGAAAACCAAAAACAGAAATTTAGGAGGCACGGTAAAGATGGTACTGGAAAAAATCAAGGCCATACTCAGCGAACAGTTCAGCGTGGAGGAGGACACAATCACGGCGGACACCCTGTTGGAGGACGACCTGGGGGCGGATTCTCTGGACGTGGTGGACCTGCTGATGACCATTGAGGACGACTTTGAGGTGGAGATCCCCGACGAGGAAGTGGAAAACATCAAAACGGTGGGCGCCTTGGCGGAGTACATTGAGAGCCACTCTCAGGATTGAGCCCAGCTTCAGGCCCGCGGCAGAGCCTCTGCCCGGGCTTTTTCATATTTCTGACCGGCGGGCTTTGAAACAGGACGGTACGCTGTTGTGTTCTGTATGGTATGCTAGGGCTCGTTTGAAAAATCGAAAACACCGTCTTTTTGCCCCAAAGCAGTCGCTTTCTGCGTCGAAAATCCTCGTAATACGCAAGTATTACTTGCGGTTTTCTCCTTGAAATCGCCTCCTTTGGACCAAAAATCCGGCA
>CAJUNQ010000013.1 GCA_910587835.1 uncultured Oscillospiraceae bacterium
AATCATCCCGCTCCATGAGCTCCGGTTTAAAAGTCTTTTGAGACACGGAGAACGCCCAGGCCAGCATCCCGGAGTTGAGGGACCCGCCCCGCCGGGGCACATCGACAAACGCGCTGCCGGCGCACACCACGCTGATGAGGGCTTTCAGGTGGGGGTTGCCGCTGGCAGCGGCGGCCCATTGGACGTACCCCAGGTAGGAGCCGCCCACCATGCCCACACTGCCGGAGGACCAGGGTTGGGCGGCAATCCAGTTCAGGGTGTCGTCCCCATCCTCTACCTCGTAGTAATTGGGGATCCACTCCCCGCCGCTTTTGTTGCGGCCACGCACGTCCTGGATGACCACGGCGTAGCCCCGTTGTACATAGCGGTAGTAGACCTCCCGGCCCCCCTCTTTTCCATAGGGGGTGCGCACCAGTACCGCCGGGACCTTCTCCCCGCCGGCGGGCAGATACACATCGGCGGACAGGGCCGCCCCATCCCGCATGGGCACGTCAAAAGCGCCGGCATAGGTCACGGCAAAGAGCTTCTCCTCCGGCCAGGCCTGTCGCCACTGCCGCAGGAGGGTGCGCTCATCAAAGCCCTCCCGCATCAGCAGGGTCACCATCTCCCGGGAAGGGCAGTACACCGTGCCGAAGCCAATGGCAAGCAGACAGGCCATCTCCTGGATAGACCACTCTTTCGAGGCCATCAGTTCCTCGTGGCCTCCCTCCCCCGCCAGCTCTTCCTGGGGCATATCGTAGGGCCACAGCTTTTTGGAGCCTTTGTAGATGGCGGGAACCGCGAACATGAGGATCATGGTGGGGATGCCCACCACATAGTCCGCAGCGTTGGCCGAAGCGATGGTGGTCTTGGCCGCGTTCAGGCCCACCGCAATGGCGGTCAGGTTGGAGCTGCCCCCCGTATAAGTGCCCACAAACATGCCGGACACCTTCCATCCCTCATCGATCTTTCCGGCAAACACCACGCCAAACACCAGCGCCACCAAACACACACAGCACACGGCGGAAATCAGGGAGATTACCGGCTCTTTGGTCAGCTTGCGCATTTGGCGCAGGTCCAGGCTCAACAGGCAGATAGATACCGACAGCGGCACACAGTAGTTGCTGACGGCGTCGTAAGTAGCGCTGGAGGTGGGCACGACTTTCAGGTTAGAAAGCACAATGCCCGTTACAATGACAGTCAGCGCCGGGCCCAGCGTCTTAAAGACCTTGAACCGCTGCAGCCACAGTCCCAGGGCCACCACTCCGAAAATAACGAACAACAGAGCCCCCTCCGATGAGAACAATGTCCCATTCATACCCACTATCGCCTTTCCCTTATCCCACAGTTAAAAGTCGAAGTCCAGTCCCAGGCCGGGCTTATCCGACAGGGTGTACACCCCGCCCTCTACAGAGAAGCCGCCGGGCATACCCATCTCCGGATCTACCGCATACATAAAACTGTCGCAGTCAGCCTCAGTTATATTGGACTTGGCCGCCACCAGGGCTACACCTGCGGCAATGGCCACCTTGGTCTCCAGCATACAGCCCACCATGCACTGAACGTGGTTTGCCTCGGCCACGGCGTTGATCTTTTCCGCCGGGTACAGGCCTCCGCACTTCATCAGCTTGATATTCAGGATGTCCGCAGCCTCCAGCCGGCAGGCCCTGGCGGCGTCCGAGGGGGAGTGGATCGACTCGTCCAGCATGATCTTCATATCCACCTTGGAGCGCACCAGGCGGGCGCCCTCCACGTCCCACCAGGGCAGACACTGCTCTACAGCCTCTACCCCCAGTTTCTCAAAGGCTTTCAGGGTGCGAACCGCGTCACCCACAGTGTAGCCCTGGTTGGCGTCCACCCGCAGGCGCACGCCGGGCCCACCGCCTCCCGGATGAGCGTGAGGGCCCGGACGTCGTCCTGGGGGCAGATGCGGCCTTCACCTTTAAAATGGTGAATCCATTTCGCTCTACCCGTTCCCTGGCCTCCTGAGCCATGAGCTCCGGCTAATCGATGCCAATGGTCATGTCGGTGGCGATCTGGTTCTGGCCGCCCCCCAGCACCTTGTACAGGGGCTGTCCCATCACCTTGCCCCGGATGTCATACAGAGCGATGTCCACCGCAGCCTTGGCCGCAGTATTACCGCTGATAAGCTTGTCCATCATCTGGTGGATGCCCTCTATATCCATGGGATCCCGGCCCATAAGCCCCTGCTGAAAGAGCTTTATGACCTCTACCACTGTGCTGGCGCTCTCGCCGGTGACAGGTTCAAAGGGCGCCGCCTCGCCGATGCCCCAAACCCCCTCGTCGGTGATGAGCTTCACCAGCACGTTGACTGAGTGGTCCTGCACCGCAAAGGCAATGCGGAAAGGCTTTTTTAAAGGTATCTTAACGAGCTCTACTTTCATGTCTGTAAGTTTCACAAACGCCGCCTCCTCCAATTTTTACTAAGAGCCTATCCCGAAATGATCCGCACGCATCTTGCTGGCATATTTTCCGTCATATAGCGGCCAAATTTCTTGACAGGCGTCAGCCTGCCTGCAAAATTTTGACGCCATCTGACTGCGCAATCTGCCCACGTCTCATTCCGGGATAGGCTCTTAATAATCCCGGTCTCAATTTTAATTATAACACAAAACTCAGCGTCATTGACGCAACCTAACGCCCATGATATAATGTGTTCTGACGAACACAAGGAGAAGCCCTGAAGCGCGAAGCGCTTCTCTTTTGCTGCGCAAAAGCACCGGGCTTGCTGATGTAGATCAGGGCGTTGAAATAATCGTTCCAGTAAGAAACCATGTAGAACAGCCCGATCGTAGCCAGCACCGGCGTGGACAAAGGCAGGATTACCTGAAGCAGAATCCGCACATTTCCAGCGCCGTCGATTTTGGCGGCTTCCTCCAGGCTTTCGGGCAGGCCCTCGTAGTAATTCTTGATAATAAGCATATTGTAAACGCTGAGCAGCATGGGGAGAATCAACGCTCCCATGGTGTCCAACAGGCCGATTCCCCGCACCAGCATATAGGTCGGGACCATTCCGCCGCTGAACAGCATGGTGATGACAAAGAACACCAGGCATCCCCGGATAAACGGCAGATGCTTTTTTGAGAGCGGATAGGCCGTGATCACGGTAATCAGCAGCGAGCCGGCAGAGCCGACCACCGTAACCAGCACAGACACCCGGAAGGAGTTGAGGAACACCTTGGATCCTATGACAGCCTTCAGCGTACCCAGCTGAAACTCCTTGGGGTAAAAGCTGATCTGTCCGGAGATCACCATAGATTCGGAGCTGACCGCCTTTGAGACTACATTGAGAAAGGGCAGAAAGGTGACGACCACCATAAACAGAACGAAAAGATAACAGATGACAGATACCATTTTGTCTTGCACCGAGGTGTGCATTCTATGTTTTTGCTTGATTTTCGTGCGCATAACCCCAGCCTCCTTTCTTACCAAATGCTTCTGCCGGTGAGCCTTTTGCTGACGGTATTGCCCGCCACGGTGAGCGCCAGGCCGATCACCGAGTTGAACATGCCCACCGCCGACGAAAAGCTATACTGCATTTTGCCAAGGCCGATCCGGTAGACGTAGGTCTGAATAATATCGCCAGTCTCATAAACAGAGGCGTTGTACATGGTAAGCACCTGGTCGAACCCGCCGGACATGATGCTGCCCAGCTTCAGTATAAACATAAGCACAATAGTGGAGACAATGCCGGGCAGGGTCACATGCCAAATCTGCCGCAGCTTGCCGGCGCCGTCCACGGTGGCGGCCTCATAAAGCTCCTGTTCCACCCCGGCAATCGCCGCAATATAGACGATGGCGCTCCAGCCCATCTCCTTCCATGCGTCAGTAACAACCAGCACGGTGCGGAACCAGCGGTTGTCGCTCATGAAGAAAACCGGCTCGCCCCCCAGTGCGGTGATGATCTGATTCACCATGCCCCCAGAGGGAGAGAGAATGTTCATAAAGAGGCCCGAAACAATAATCCACGAGAGAAAATGGGGCAAATAGACCACAGTCTGGGAAACCTTTTTCAAAGGCGTACAGCGGATTTCGTTGAGCATGATGGCAAGCATGACCGGCAGCGGAAACACAAAGACGATCTTATAGGTGTTGACGAGCAGCGTGTTCCGGAATATCCTGTAAAAGTCCGGCGAGGCAAAGAGCTTGCGGAACTGGGCCAGGCCCACCCATTCGCTGCCAAAAAAGCCGGCAAAGATATTGAAGTCCTGAAAAGCCATAACCAGCCCGCCAATGGGGATATACTTGAAGATGATCAGATAGGCCACGCCCGGAAGCAAAAGCAGGTACAGGCTCAGGTTCTTCCGCACCACGGTAAGCGCGGGGGGATCAAGCCGCATAGAAGGTTTTTTCATAGCGCAGGCTCCTTTCAAGAGAGGGTAAAAATATGGTACCGTTTTTTTGCGGAATTGTGAATGAAAATTCCTTGCCTTTTTTGGGACAATCTTTTCTTCCTCTCCCGGTTTTTTCCCGGGCCGAAATTCCCCATGCCCCAGCGCCCGGAAAACTGCGAAGATATTCTGAGAACTGGGACAATCTTTGGACTTAGAGCTTCATGCGCACCTCCACGGTGGTGCCTTTGCTGTCAGAGGAGTAATTCAGCTCCGGCGGGCTTCCCAAAAACAGCTCCAGACGGTTATAGACATTGCGGACCCCAAAGCCCTCCGGGTCCCCGGCCTCAAGCTGCAGCCGGGTGGTATCGAAGCCGACGCCGTTGTCCGCCACGCGAATGGCAGTGTATTCCGAACTCTGCTCCACCTCCACCCGAATATGCCCCTGCCGGCGCTGAAGCTTCATCACCCCGTGAAGGAGCGCGTTTTCCACAAAGGGCTGCACCGTCATCTTGGGCAGCACCACGTCCCGCACCATGCCGGAGCTGTCCACAGAAAAGGCAAAGCGGCCAGGGTCAATCTCCGTCTGAATCTGGAGATAAACCCGGCAAAATTCCAGCTCCTGACTTAACGGCACATTGCTGTGTCCGCCGCCCAGCACCAGGCGGAAGTATTTGGCAATCAGGCTGATAATCCGGCTGGTGTCCTGGTCTTTGCGCTTGATCGCCGCCCAGTTCACGGTGTCCAGGGCGTTATAAAGAAAATGGGGGTTGATCTGCCACTGCAGGGCTTTCAGCTCGGCCATCTGCGCCGCAAGCTTGTCCCGCACCGACTGTTCGGTCAACTCCTTGACCCGCAGGATCAGCTTGCCGGTGTTGTTCGCCAGCAGGTTCAGGTTGGAGGTCTTTTTGTAGACAGAGGACTCCGCCTGCGTAATGTCCACCGAGCTGAGGCTGTGGGCAATATTCTGCAGGCGCTTGTCGTAATAGTTGGTGATGACCAGGATCATGACCAGAATCACCACCAAAAAGAACACGGCAAAAACAATAATCATGGTGAGCATACCGAGCAAAAGCTGAAAATATCCGCTGCTGTCCCGCAGACTTCCCATCTCCGCCCGATATGCCAGGTACCAGCCGGAGGCCTGCACCCGGGCAAACACATAACAGGTCCCATCGTGTTCCACCGTGCCGCCGGGAAGCTCCGGCAGCCTCGGCGGAGAGGCATTCTCGCCGCAGCGGGCGGCTACCACCTGTCCGGACCTGTCCAGCACCCAGAACTCCCCCTGGGCAGAAAGCTCCAGGCTGGAGAGCAGGGCCTCCACCCGGCTGTAGTCCATGCGTACCTGCATATAGGCGGTTACCTGGGTCACATCCCGCTTGCCGTATACCGGCGTGGAAAATGTCACGCTGGTGGGCTTCTCCCCCAGCCGCGGCTCGCACTGCCATGTGGACCCAGGCAGAAGATATCCCTTGTCCGTCACCGCGTGAGAGGCGGCAAACATCTCCTTGGGGAAAAAGTACACACCTTCCCGGGCATAGAGCTTATAGTCCTCCACATACATGGAAAGGCGAAGCCCCTGGGTGACAATCGCGGCCTCGGTAAAGGTTTTACGCAGCTTCTGCGCATCGTAATAGTCCTTGATCACCTGGGCGGGAGGCCGCTCCATAATGGTCCTTGTCTCATCTGCGCTGGCAATCGTCTGCCCCACGTTCATCATCTGCTCCAGCTGAAAAGACAGATTAGAGGCCACTTGGGTCACAGTGTCCTCCGCAGACCGAAGCAGGGACCGCTCAATATGCTGTTCAGAGAGCTGGTAGGAGAACAGGATGATCGCGGCCACCGGCAGAATGATCAGCAGCAGGTATGACAGCACAAACTGGATGGCGGATTTCACCAGGGAAACCTCAGAATAGCCGCTGATAAACAGTGCGGCGATCCGCAGCCCGGCGGCGGAAAGCTTTTGCAGCAGCAGGGTCCCGTCCATACGGGGCATTTTCACGTCGCTGACCAGAATATCCGGCCGAAGCTCCAGAATCCTGCTGTAAGCCACGTCTCCGTCCGGCGCGGCCCCAATGATCTCCACATCATATTTTGCCCAGTTAAAGTAATTTTTCAAGCCGTCCCGGGTGGCGGGGTCGTCATCCACAATAAATGCCCTGTACATGGTAAACCTCCTTACAAAAGCAAAAGCAGGAGAGCTCCTCCCGCTTTTTAGATGATCTCCGTTTTCGTTCTATGGGCTTACGCTTCATTTTTAAATTAGAATTTTGCCCCGTTGGCCTCCAAACGGCTGTGCAGCCTTTTCATGTCGATTCCCGCGGGAGAAACCTTTGCTGCGGCGGCAAGAGCTGCGGCGGTTCCGGCCGCTTCCCCCAAGCAGCAGACAATCGGCATAATCCGAATAGAGGCTTGCGCTTCGTGGGTGGCGGAGATGCACCGCCCGGTTACCAGCAGATTTTCAGTTTCCCGAGGCAGCATGGTCCGATAGGGAATAGAATAATACGCCCCCTCGGGGAAATAGTAGTGGCTTGTGCCGCTTCCCTCGGGATTGTGGATGTCAATGTCATAGTTGCCCAGGGCAATGGAATCCTCAAACTGCTTGCAGCTCACCAGGTCGTCCTGGTCCAGCAAGTACTGTCCCCGAAGCATCCGGCTTTCCCGAACGCCGATTTCCGCAGCAGTAGAAAGCAGGGCGGCGTTCTGACAGCCGTCGATATTCTCCCGCAGGAAGTCATAAATCTCAAACACCTGCTCCCTGGCCTCCAGCTCGGCGGCAGTCAGGTCCTCTATATCCACGGGAGAGCGCTTTACAATGCGGGTGGTGTTAAAGTGCAGCACGCCCGGATGAATCGTGTGGAAGATCAGCACGTCCTCCCGGGGGTTTTTGATTTTTCCGCTCTCCTGAAGCTGGCGGTAGAGAGGGTTGATGCTGGAGCGGGCCTTGATAAAGGCCTCCATGTCGATATTGCCAAGACGGAAACACAGGGTCATGGGCTGGCAGAGGCTGTCCTCAGGACGCCCCAGCACATAGCTGCATCCGGCCATGACCCCCAGGGTCATGTCTCCGGTGGCGTCAATGAAAATCCCTCCCTCTACAGTTCTTGCGTCAGACCCGGCGGCGACCTCCACCGAGCGAATTCGCGCCCCGTCCATATGTACCCCGGTCAGGTAGGCGTGGTACAGCAGCCGGACGCCGGCTTTCTGGGCCATACGGTTGAGAATCAGCTTGAGGTACTCCTCATGAAAGGTGTTGATGCCCGTGTGCCTGCGGTCCGGCTGATAACGGTCGGAGAACCGGTTCAGCTCGTCCCGGA
Organism: uncultured Oscillospiraceae bacterium; assembly: GCA_910587835.1. Lineage (GTDB taxonomy): Bacteria > Bacillota > Clostridia > Oscillospirales > Acutalibacteraceae > Acutalibacter. Next base: position 7,649 of record CAJUNQ010000013.1, read on the forward strand.
TTTCCAGGAAGACGCCCTGGCTCAGCTCAGTGAAGACCCCGTCAATTTTGGTGCCGTTCACCATAAAGGGATTCACCAGACAGTTCCCGGCCGCGCCGCCCAGCGAGTTCCCCTTTTCAATCAGCAGAGTGGACGCGCCCTCCCTGGCGGCGGCAATCGCGGCAGCTGCTCCGGCAAAGCCCCCGCCAACCACAACTACGTCGTAACGCATTAGCAAGTCCTCCGTTCAAGTTTTTTGTTATGATTATAATACCCAACCGGCGAAGTTTTTTCCATACACCAGATTCTAATTTTTGGGACAATCTTTCGGAAAGCCCCAGTTCCCCAAAAAGAAAGCCCTCTTTTATGCCAGACAAACCCTTGAACAGCTGGCCCGCCAGGGGGACCTGCCCTGCGGCTGCTATGAGGACGCGCCAAAATTCTCCTTTCGCGGCCTTATGCTGGACGTGAGCAGGCACTTTTTTGGCGTGGACCAGGGCCGCATACTGCTGGGCGGGTTCTTATAAGCGCTCTGGCTATAGCCAGGAGGAACAGGACTTAGCCCATGAAAGCATGGAGAAGGCCATTCAAGACATGGGCTTCTAGGGTATATGTGCGTGTGAGGCCGTGAGCAGGAAAGACCTTTACAGGGAGGCCAGTTAACGGTTGCCTGCTCGCTTCTGCTATAGGGAACGGGCCTACCCCGCCGTCCTGCTTGAACATCGCTATTTACCGATGCTCAAGTGCGGCTGCTAAAAGCGGCAGGCCAGCAGGTACAGGGGCAGTACGGATAACCCGTTCAGTAGATGCGATTGAGCACAAGCTTGGCCTCTCCCCCTCTGGCCTGGGTTGGCAGTATGCCCCAGCCGCCATGAGAAAGGTTGCACGAAAACGCCGAAAGCCGCTCCGTAAATGGAGCGGCTTTCGGCGTTTTGCTGTGTTTCTATTTTGCTTTATACCGTGCAGAGAGAGGTTCTGACAGGGTTGACGCTCTGCATCATCTGCATGAGCCTCTCAAGAGCGCAGCTGCTGCCTCATTGGTAGACATGGTATAGGAATGTCATAATCTGCGCCCGGGTGCAGGGCTTGTCGGGACCAAAGGTAGTGGGGCTGGTACCGCTGGTAATGCCCTCCTCCTTTGCCCAGCTGATTGCCTTTTGGAACACGCTGTTGTCCGGCATGTCGGCAAAACCGGCAATCTCACTGGGCTCAGGGCGGCCGGAGGCTGTCCACAAAAACACCATAGGGCATATTCCCAAATGACGCATACGAACGCTTATGGGAACACACCCTAGTTTCAATCGCTCTATGTGTTTCTGAAAAAGCTCATCCTCATGTAATGGCCCATAACAAAACGCTAACACAGGCGCGTTCATCTGTTCCTGTCAGCCGGTTTTCCTGTCGATAAAAAAGTGTAACAATCCGCCCTCTACTACAGAAGCCACTTTTTATCCCCAAAAGAAAAGAGGCCCCAGCAGGGCCCCTTCTCCATCATTCTATTCTACAGCAAGCTTGATCTGCTCGGTTCCGGCGCTTCCGCTGACTGTCACCAGCATCTCCCCCGGCGTTGTCCCGGCCCGGACCACTGCCAGTACATAGCCCTCAAAGGTCTGCCAGGTATTGTGGGTATAGTGGTTCAGGGTCTCCACGTCCCCATTGCCCATGCCCTGCAATACGCCGGCGCCCTCTACAGTCACCGTGACCTCGTCCACTGCCTGGGGGTTCAGCCGGCCGCTTTCGTCCCGCAGAGAGATCATCATATAGCTCAGTTCCCGGCCATTGGCTGCCAGCCGGGTCCGGTCCGCGTCTATGTGCAGGCGGACCCGCTCCTCCGCTGTGGCGAGGACAGCCTCCTCTGCCGCCTGCCCTTCCCGGTAGCAGACAGCCCGCAGCTCCCCGGGCTGGTAAGCGGTCTCGAAGCTGGCGTCAAAGCCGTTCTCCTCTCCGGCGGCCCTGCGGCCCAAAGACTGGCCGTTCAGGAACAGCTCTACCTCCGGCGCGTCCGCGTACACATGAATCACTGCGGGCTTGCCCTCATACCCATGCCAGGTCCAGCTGACACGCTCGTCCCGCCAGGGCCAGGTGGTCTGACTGGGTGTCTGGCCATGACGGTCCACCGGCTCCACCGTGACCAGGGGCGTTTTGCGCAGGCCGAATACAATCTCCCGAATATAGCTGATGGGGCGGCGGTTGCCCAGAAGGTCCAGGTCGCCCATGCCCGACAGGCTCACCGGCCAGTTGGACTGAAAGCCCCGCCGGCCGTCATAATAGGTGACGCCGCAGCCTGCCTCGCCGATGTAGTCCCAGCCGGTCCAGGTCATGTCGCCAATGACATGGTGGTGATTTTTCACAATGCTCCACAGCCGCACAATATCGCTGGGGAAGGTCTCGGTGCCCAGAATCACCCGGTTGGGGTTGAGGGCGTGCTCCAGCACATGCCGGCCTGTCAGATAGTTGTAGCCCGTGACGTCCGTGGCAGAGGCAAACTCGTCCAGAACTTGGGTCAGAATGGGACTGGCGGCAAAAGCGTCCGCCATGGGGCCCTGGAAGAAGTCGATTACCGCGTTGATCCCGTCGGCCCCTGCCCCAGAGCCCAGCCGGTCCTTTTCCGCCAGCGGCTCCGGGGCCTGCCGGGTGATGTCCTGAATAATCTCCCCCATGCGGGCTCCCGCGGCCATCAGGCCGTTGGCCCCCACGGTCACATAGCGGGTGTTGTCCAGCCGGTGGAACTCGTTGGTGATCTCCCGGTTCATCTGCGCCCCCTTGGGCGTGCCCGCCTCCTGAATCTCATTGCCCGTGCTGTAGAGAATCACGCTGGGGTGGTTGAAGTCCTTAGCCACCATCGCCGCCACGTCCTCGCGCCAGAAATAGGGGAATTTCTCCCCATAGTCGTTGTTGTTCTTGGGGCGGGTCCAGCAGTCAGAGAGCTCGTCCATCACCAGCATACCCAGCCGGTCGCAAGCGTTCAGCAGGGCCCTGCCCGCCGGGTGGTGGGACATGCGCACCGCGTTAAAGCCCGCCTCCTTCAGCTTCTTGACCCGCCGCTCCTCTGCCCATGGAAAAGCCGCCGCGCCGATTACCCCGTGGTCGTGGTGAATGCAGGCTCCCCGCAGGTTCACCTCCTGCCCGTTCAAGCGCAGCCCACGGCTGGCGGACAGGCTCAGGCTGCGGATGCCGAAGCTCTCGCTGACCTGGTCGTACACCCTCCCGTCTGCCTGAACCGTCACCGTGCAGGTATAGAGGTCCGGCCTCTCGCAGCTCCACAGGCTGGGGCTCTCCACCTCCGCCCGGGTGCGGACATGCTCCTCACCGCCCCCGAAAACCGTCACCGGCAGCCGGGTGTACCCGGCCCTGTCCCGGGGGCCGGTGAGCTCGATGACCACCTCTGCCGTTATCCTCTCCCGGCTGATGTTCACCAGGTCCAGGTCTATCTGCACCACTGCCAGCGAAGGCTCCACGTCAGGGGTAGAGAGCCGCAGGCCGTTGCGGGCAATATGGACCTTATCCCCCACCAGCAGGTTCACATCCCGATAAATGCCGCTGCCGGAGTACCACCGGCTGTTCTCCTCGGCAGAGTTGTTGGCAACCACAGTCACCGTGTTCTCCTGGCCATACTTGAGGAAATCGTCTGCACACAAGGCGAACTCCCCATAGCCGAAGGGGTGGCCCCCGGCGTAGTCGCCGTTGACAGACACCCGGGCGTTCTGATACACACCCTCAAATTCCAGCAGCACAGTCTTGTCCCGCCAGTCCTCGGGGGCAAAAAAGCGTTTGACATAGGTGTAGCAGCCGCCAGGGTAAAAGCCGGTCTGGTGGCCGTTTTTGGTGGACTGGCTGCGCTTTTCATAAATCATGGCATCGTGGGGAATGGCTACCGGGTCCCCCTCGGCCCCGCCCATAAACAGAGCCATCATCGGGCCTGCACCGGGCTTCAGCAGCGTCCACTGGTCGTTCCAAAGCTGTTTTTGCATGGGGTATGCCTCCTTTTTTGGGTTGCTCTCCTTTGCCGCCCCGCGCCGGGCCCAGCCCCAGAGGGCGGCATGGCGGAGAAGGTTATAAACAGGCGATTTCCAGGCAGGTCTGCGGGCTCAGCCCCCTCGCTTTCCATAGACCTCCTCTTCTTATAAGTATAGCGGATTCCGCGCGGTGCTGCAAGGGCTATCTGTTGACTGGCGGAGACGGGAGGGCACAATAGTCCCCCGTCCTCCCTGCCCTTTGGCATGGAAGCGTAAGCCCTAGAGTCTGTTATAAAACTCCGAAACGCCGTCTATTTTGCCCCAAAACGGTGCTTTCTGCGTCAAAAATCCTCGAAAGGCGGCAAGCCTTTCTTGCGGTTTTTCCTTGAAAGCCCTCGTTTTGGGACAAAAATCCGACATTTCTCCGGTTTTATAACAGACTCCAGACTGTCCCCATGTTCAGCGGAGCCATGCAAAGTCAAAAGGCCCGGCCAGCCTATAGGTAAGCCGGGCTTTTCCTCTGTCTGCCCCGACAGAATGAGCGCGGCCCCTTCGCAGACTTTAACCTCCGCCCGCCCTGTGGAATGCCGGGACTCTGGGAGAGACGGGCGGACGCGCGGGCCTCCCCTGCAAGGCCCCGAGCATAATAAATGCGCGGCAGGACACTCCCCGACAGAACGCAGACCTTGACAAACCGGCGGGAAAAGAGTATAATTCGATTTGTCCGATATCGTACCACCTGCACAACGGAGAGGAGCGGAGATTGCGGAATGAAGCCCTTGGAAATTACCCCCTGGCTGCGTGAAATGAACCGCCTTCTGCTGGAAAACGACAGTCTTTACCGGGACGCGGCCCGGCGGCTGGGGGTGCCGGAATGCACCCTGTGGATTCTGTACACCATACGCGCCGACGGCCAGCCCATCACCCAGGCCCAGCTCTGTCAGATTTTGCGCGAGCCCAAAACCACGGTCAACTCCGCGCTGAAGCATATGGCGGCTCAGGGGTATATTGTCCTCACCGCTGGGGAGGACCGGCGCACCCGCAGCGTCGTCCTCACAGAAAAGGGCATGGAGCTGGCAAAAAGCACCGCAGACCAGCTGCTGCATGCAGAGGAGGCTGCGATCTTCGGCCTGAGCCTGGAGCAGAGAGAGGGCCTGCTTCGGGAGATGCGGCGCTTCAACAAGGAGCTGGCCAAGCAGCTGAACCAGTTGGGCGTCAACAAAACTACAACAAAGGAGGCGATACGCCATGAGAATTCAACTTTCTGACCATTTTACTTACCCCAAGCTGCTGCGTTTCGCCCTGTCCCCCATTCTGATGATGGTGTTCACCTCTATCTACGGCGTGGTCGACGGGCTGTTTGTGTCCAACTTTGTGGGCAAGGTGCCCTTTGCGGCCATTAACCTGATCATGCCCTTTACCATGATTCTGGGCGGGCTGGGCTTTATGATTGGCACCGGCGGCAGCGCCCTGGTGGCAAAAACCCTGGGCGAGGGCCGGCGGGAGGACGCGGACCGCTATTTTACCATGATGGTGCTGTTTACCCTGATTGTGGGCGCGGCGGCCTCCGCCTTCGGCATAGCGTTTATGGAGCCTGCCGCCCGGCTGCTGGGGGCCACCGACAGCATGGTGGGGGACTGCGTGGTGTATGGGCGCATTGTTATTGCCTTTACTACCGCGTTTATGCTGCAAAATGTCTTTCAAACCTTTCTCTCTACTGCCGAAAAGCCCAAGCTGGGCCTGGTGTATACCATAGCCGCCGGGCTGACCAACATGGCCCTGGACGCGCTGTTTATCGCGGGCTTCCGGTGGGGCGTGGCCGGGGCTGCGCTGGCCACGGGCGTCAGTCAGTGTGTGGGCGGGGTGCTGCCCTTATTTTATTTTCTGCGGCGCAATTCCAGTCTGCTGCGCCTGCGCAGAACACGGCTGGAAGGGCGGGCGCTGCTGCGGGCCTGCGGCAACGGCTCCTCTGAGCTTATGTCCAACGTCTCCGGCTCTTTGGTGGGCATGCTGTACAATTTTCAGCTGCTCCGCTTTGCCGGCGAGGACGGCGTTGCGGTTTATGGGGTGCTGATGTATGTCTCGTTTATTTTTATTGCCATTTTTATTGGCTACACAGTGGCAAGCACGCCGGTGGTGGGCTTTCACCACGGGGCGGCAAACCACGCCGAGCTGAAAAGCCTGCTGAAGCGTTCCACTGTGCTCATGCTTTTGGGCGGGGTGGGCATGATGGTTCTCTCCTGGGCGCTGGCCCGGCCCCTGGCCCAGGTGTTTGTGGGCTACGACCCGGAGCTGAGGGACATGACGGTGCATGCCTTTCAGGTGTTCTCCTATTCCTTCCTGCTGGCCGGGTTCAACATTTTTGTGTCCTCCTTCTTCACCGCGCTGAACAACGGGGCGGTGTCGGCCATTATCTCCTTTTTGCGCAGCCTGGTGTTTCAGGTGGTGTGCGTGCTGGCCCTGCCCGCGCTGCTGGGGCTTGACGGCATCTGGTGGTCTGTGACTATGGCGGACGTGTTTGCCTGCGTGATCTCTGTCGTGTTTTTGGCTGCAAAAAGGAAGAAGTACCACTATATGTAGGGAAATCTTTGGCCCAGAGACGAGCGTCTCCGGCTGGGCAGAGAAGCCCTTCAAAGAGAAAAAGGTCCCCCGGGAGCCTGTGCTTCCGGGGGACTTTTCTTCGTGAAAACGCCGCGTGGTTGGGGGCGAAAAAAGTCCGCGCATCCATGGGGGTGCGCGGACTGGTGGTGCAGAAGAGCGGGCCGCGCCAGCTCTCACGCTGCTGGTCGAAGTGCGGAGACTCGAACTCCGTGCCTCTTGGTCCCAAACCAAGCGCTCTACCAGGTGAGCTACACCTCGACATATCCAAGTCATATTATACTGGATATCCCGTCAGGTGTCAATAGGCAAATCCGGCAGAACAGGCCTTTGTCAAAAAAACACGGGCAGCTTTGTAAACGCACCTAAAACCTGTATGGGCGGTGATTTTCCCGCCATAGAACGGTAAATTTCCCCCAGGCTGACGGCGAAAATTACCGCCCCAGGGGTATTCCCCGCTGTGAATACCGGCTCTTCCATTCAGAAAATACCGCTTGTTAAGCCGGAGGGCAAAGCTGCGGGGCTTCCAAAGAGGCGGCTGCGCTCTTGAAAGCCCTAGCCCGGGCCCAAAAATCTCCGCCCCAGAGATGAACCGCTTTTTCAGACTGGGTCAGTCATGGGCAGGCCCTTCCTCTTCGGCAGGAGCCTCCTCAATGCAGTCCTGAATATATTGGGCCACCACATTTTTATAGGACTCCGGGCGGTAGTCCATATCGCGGACAAAGTCCAGCATCTCCGTTTTGGACACCCACTGCACCCCAATCACCTCGTCCTTTTGCAGGGTGAGGCTGCTCTCGTCCAGGTCGGCGCGGACAAAATAAAGGTCCGTGAGCATCCGGGCCCCGGCCTCTACCCAGCGGTACACCTTCACAAAGCTGTCCGGGGGCAGGCTGACCCCCAGCTCCTCCCGGAGCTCCCGCAGGGCGCAGTCAAAGCTGGACTCCCCTGCCAGGGCATGGCCCATGTGGGTCTCCCACTGGCCGGGGCGGAAGCTCTTGCCCTGGGCCCGCTTCTGCAGCAAAAACCGCCCCTGGCTGTCGTAGACAAAGGCGTGCATGCCCAGGGTGAAATACCCCGGCCGCTTCTCCTCGCCCCGCTCCATGGTCAGGCCGGTGGGCCGGCCGTCTCTGGTAAACAGGTCCAAAAGCTCCGGCCCGTCCGGGCCCTCGGCCTCAGGCCCCTCCAAGGGGATAGGCTCCAGCAGGCCGGGGCGCTCCTCCGGCTTTTCCCTGCGCTCCGGCTGGGGCAGCTCCTTCTCCTTCAGGCGGGGGATGAACCGGGGGGCGAACTTCCCGGTTCCCCTGCCCATGATGTAAATCATGCCAATGACGGAGAACACCACCGCGCCAATAAAGTTCACAAACAGGTCCTTCATGGTGTCATGCAGGCCGATGTCCAGATACCCCGGCCAGGCCTGGCCGTTGACCACCACGCTCTCGATGGGGATGCTCACCGGGGAGTTTTTGCCCTGGGGGTTCAGGCTGACGGTGTTCACCACGCTGACCCAGGTGTCCTTCTGCATGTCCATGTTGAAAAAGGCGTCCATGCCGTACTCAAAGAACTCCCACAGCACCCCGATGGTCATGGAGAAGCAGAAGGCCACCACGGCCACAAATACCGGCGACAGCCGCACCCGGAACCGCCGGGACCGGTTGAGAATGTCCACCATGGCAATGCCGATGGCCGCCATAAGGAAGCCGTTGATGGTGTGCAGCATGGTGTCCCAGAAGGGGAAGATCAGGTAATACTCCTGTATCTCCCCCAGTATTTCGGCGGAAAAGATGAACAGGAGGATAATGACCTCTAAGGTGTTGGGCACGTCAATGTGCAGCCTGCGCTCTACAAAGCTGGGGATGAGGAACAGCACCAGCGTGAGAGAGCAGAGAAAAACGTCGTAATACTCCCGGTTGAGCAGCTGAAGAACCAGCACCGCCACCACCAGAATCCGCAGCACCACATACACGGTGAACAGCACCGGATGGGCCTTGATTTCCGCCTTGTTCTTCTGAATATCCTCGACCCGGCGCATCCGGCGCTGGGCTTTGGTGAGCTTCTCCTTTTTCTTCATAAGCTACCTCCTTTGCGGCAGGGTTTTTATCCGGCTTGAAGGGGAAAGGGCAAGGCCTGCAGGCCCCGGGAACGCCGTCCCTGGGTGCGGGCAGACGCTTGGGGCTCCCTCTGTTTTCAAACGGCTCCGGCCCGCCCTTCTCCCCCGGGTCAGTTTTTCAGGCTTTGCAGGGGCGCGGGAATTTTGCCCCCCCGGTGAATAAACGCCGCCGGGCTGGCGGTGTTGACCGGCATCACCGGCCCCTGGCCCAGCAGCCCTCCAAAGTCCAGCTCCTCCCCGGCCTGCTTGCCAATGGCGGGAATCACCCGCACGGCGGTGGTTTTGCTGTTCACCATGCCAATCGCCGCCTCGTCGGCAATAATGCCGGAAATGATCTCCGCCGTGGCGTCCCCGGGAATCACGATCATGTCCAGCCCCACCGAGCACACCGCGGTCATGGCCTCCAGCTTGGAGAGGCTCAGACAGCCGCTGCGGGCGGCGGCGATCATGCCCGCGTCCTCTGTCACAGGGATAAACGCCCCAGAGAGCCCCCCCACACTGGACGAGGCCATGACCCCGCCCTTTTTCACCGCGTCGTTCAGCAGGGCCAGGGCTGCTGTGGTGCCGTGGGCCCCGCACTGTTCCAGGCCCATGGCCTCCAAAATGTAGGCGACGCTGTCCCCAATGGCCGGGGTGGGGGCCAGGGACAGGTCTACAATGCCAAAGGGCACGCTCAGCCGCCGGGAGGCCTCCTGGGCCACCAGCTGGCCCATGCGGGTGATTTTGAAGGCCGTGCGCTTGACGAGCTCCGCAATCTCAGTCAGGCTCAGGCCCGCCCCGCTTTTTTTAATGGCCGCCCGCACCACGCCCGGGCCCGAGACCCCTACGTTGACAACGCAGTCCGGCTCGCCCGGACCGTGGAAGGCCCCGGCCATAAAGGGGTTGTCCTCCGGCGCGTTGCAGAACACCACCAGCTTGGCCGCGCCAATGCAATCCCGGTCCGCGGTGAGCTCTGCGGTCTGCCGGACGATTCTGCCCATTTTTTCCACAGCGTCCATGTTGATGCCCGCCTTCGTGCTGCCCACATTGACCGAGGAGCACACCAGCTCCGTCCCGCTGAGGGCCTCCGGGATGCTCTCAATCAGAGCGTAGTCCCCAGGGCCAAAGCCCTTTTGCACCAGAGCCGAGTAGCCGCCGATAAAGTTGACCCCCACCGTGTGGGCGGCCCGGTCCAGAGCCTGGGCAAAGCGAACAGGCGAAGCCCCCGGGCAGGCCCCTGCCACCAGGGCAATGGGCGTGACGGAAATGCGCTTGTTGATAATAGGGATGCCATACTGGCGGCTGATGTCCTCCCCAGTCCTCACCAGGTTTTCGGCATAGCGGCATATTTTGTCATAGACCCGGCCGGCCGCGGCGTCCGGGTCCGGCCCGGCGCAGTCCAGCAGGGAGACGCCCATGGTGATGGTGCGCACGTCCAGGTCCTCGTTGTCTATCATCTCAATGGTCTCTAATATTTCATTGGCGTTCAATTCTTGATTCCCCCTTGATAGGTTGTTTGTCCCAGGCCTTTTCCATCACGTCCCAGCAGAGCACGTCCCCGCTGGGCTGCTTTTCGGTGAGCATATCCACCACCCGGTATCCCCGCTTCCAGTACAGCGCAGCGGCAGGCAGAGAGGCCTCCAGGCGGATTTTGCCAAATTCTTCGCCAATGGCCCTCTCCGCGAAGTCCAGCAAAGCCCGGCCATAGCCCCTGCCCTGGCGCGCCCGCGGCACATACAGCCGGGTGATTTCATCCTTATGGAGGGTGACGGTGCCCACAGCCTCGGAACCCGCCCACAGCAGATAGACCTCTCCGGCCTGGATGTCAGGCAGGATGGCCTCATCCCTATGCCAGTCCAGGAAGAAGTCTACCACGCCTGCCGGGTAATAGCTGGGGTAGACCACCTGAATGGTGCGCCGGGTGATGTCCCCCACAACGGGAAGGTCTTCGGGCAGTGCTTTCCTTATTTCCATAAACGTAAACGCCTCAAATCCGATGCATCGAGTTGAAAATGTCCTCGTGCATCACATGTATCTTTAAGCCCAGCTCTCCGCCCAGGGCATCCATCTGCTCAGAAAGAGCCGCCACGTCTGTTTTGGCTCCCGCCATATCCACCAGCATCACCATAGCAAACAAATCCTGCAAAATCGACTGGGTTACCTCCAGCACATTCACACCGCTCTGGGCGCACATATGGGATACTCTGGCCAGAATGCCTACCATGTCTTTGCCAATGACCGTGATCACCGCTTTTTCACCTTTTATCATAGCTTACAACTTCCTTTCCTGATTCTGTGGAGCAAGGACATTGTTCACGCACCGGCAGCTGCGCCGCCTGGTTCGCAAAAACACAAACCGCGTTCATGATACTATTATGAGGGACAGGAGGAGAGATGTCAAGGGAAGTTTTTTGCCCGGGCTTCGTGCCCGGGCTCCGCAGGACAGCCTGCTGTGGGGCTTTTCCCCAGCGGGGCGGCTTTTTTCGCGGCGAACCCAAAGCTCCCGCCCCTTCCTCCCCTTGCATCTCCCGGCCCCCTCTGTTATAATGGTAGAAAACTGCCGAAAGGTGTGGTCAACATGATCTATGAACGAAGCAACCGCCGCTTTACCGCCCGGGTGGACTCTCTGGGCGCTCAGCTCCTCTCCCTTCAGGACGCCTCTGGCTTTGAGTATATCTGGCGCGGAGACGAGGCCTATTGGCGGGAGCACGCCCCGGTGCTGTTCCCCATTGTGGGCGCGCTCCGGCAGGGGAAAACCCGCATCAACGGCCAGTGGTATGAGATGGCCCGCCACGGCTTTGCCAAGCGCTGCCAGTTTGCCCTGGCCGGTCAAACCGAGGACAGTATCAGCCTGCGCCTGACCCCCAGCCAGGAGACCCGGGCTCAGTACCCCTTTGATTTTGCTTTTACCGTGGACTATACGCTGACCGAAGAGGGCGTTTCCACCCGGTTCACGGTGGAAAACCCCGGCAGCCTCCCCCTGCCCTTTGCCGTGGGGGGACACCCGGGCTTTTCTGTGCCGGTCAACGAGGACGCTGCCTTTGAGGACTACATCATCCGCTTCGACAGCCCCGAGGAGCAGGCCTGCCCGGTGATCGACCTGCAGGCCGGCCTGATCGACTGGGACAAGGAGGGCTTCCGGCTGACAGGAAGCGAAATCCCTCTGCGCCACTCCCTGTTCTATCAGGACGCGCTGGTGTTCGAGGGCCTGCGCTCCCATACCGTGCAGATTGTCAACCCCAAAACCGGCAAGGGCGTGGAGATGGACTTCTCCGGCTTCCCCATGCTGGGCGTCTGGTCCGCGGTGAACGACGGCCCCTATGTGTGCCTGGAGCCCTGGACCGGCTGCGCCACCCTGACCAGCGAGGGGGACGAATTCACAGAGAAAAAGGGCATGACCATGCTCCCGCCCGGAGAGCGGGCAGTTTATGGCTTTGCCGTGAGGGTGCTGTAATGGCGGCGGACTGGAAGCTTTTGCAGAAGCAGGTCTACCAGAACAAGCTGGACCACCATTTTAATGTGACAGACGTGAACCTGGAATTCTGCTACCTCTACGGGGAGATGGCGGAGGCCCACCACGCCTGGATGGACCAGAAGCCCGACCTGGGGGAGGAGCTGGCGGACATTGCCATCTACCTTTTGGGTCTGGCAGAAATTCTGGGGGTAGACCTGGAGGACGAGGTTGTGAGAAAAATGGACGTCAACCGCCGCCGCTATGAAAAAACAGCGGAGGGCTGGCGGAAATACATGGTGGAGGACGAATAATGGAGATCAGACTGCTGGCATTTGACCTGGACGGCACCACCATTGTCAACCACAGGGAGCTGCCCGAAAGAAACCGCCAGGCGCTGCTGGCCGCGGCGGAGCAGGGGGTGGTTCTGGCGCCCGCCACAGGCCGTATGCGGGACTTTCTGCCGGAATCCATCCGGGCGCTGCCGGTGCGGTACGCCATCACCTCCAACGGGGGCGCGGTGTATGACCTGCAAACCGGGGAGGCTCTGGCGGAGGAGCTCATACCCAGCGGGCAGGCCCTGGCAATTCATCAGATTCTCAAAGAATACGACATTTTTATCGAATATTACACCCGGGGCCACGCGGTCACCAGCCGGGCCCTGTGGGAGCGGGCCCTGACCGAGCTGCTGCCCCCCCGCAAGCACTGGCTGGCAAAGGGAAAAAACTATGAGCTGGCGGAGGACCTGGAAGCCCTGTTTCGGCAGGGGCTGTGCCCGGAGAAGGTGAACCTGCCCTGTCTGACAGAGGACCAGAGCCGGGAAATCCGGCGGAGGCTGGCGGCTTTGGGAGGGCTGCGGCCCACCTCCTCCATTCCGGACAATCTGGAAATCAACAGCGAGAGAGCCCACAAGGGCCGGGCCCTGCTGATGCTGGCCGGCCGGCTGGGCCTTTGCCCGGACCAGCTGATGGCTGTGGGCGACAACGGCAACGATGTGACCATGCTGGAGGCTGCGGCATATTCTGTGGCAGTAGAGAACGGGTCGGCCCAGGCAAAGGCAGCGGCAAAAATGATAACCGCCCCCCACGACCAGGACGGCCTGGCCCAGGCCGTGGAGAGGCTCATCCTCCGCAGGGGCTCCCCACTGGCTGGGGCTTGACTTTTCCAGGGGGATTTCGTATAATATTCCTAACGAAGTTTATGGTCCGCACAGGCGGAAAAGGTGGTATTTATGGGCTTTTTTCAAAAACTCTTTGGCAAAGAAAAGGAGGCCCCGGAGGTCAAGGCCCCTGCGGCCGGCTCCGGGGTGGCCGAGCAGCTCCCCGAGCTCACCGAGGGTCTGTCTTTGGACGTAGTCACGGAAGACGGCAAGCTGATGCTCACCGGCCGGGTCTCCAACGTCAACGGCGCCAGCCTGACATTGGAGCGCCTGCCCGGCTGGCTCTCTTTTGAGACCTGCCCTGTGGGAGACCGGGTGGCCATCCGGGGGTTCAGCAGGCAGATGGTCGCGTTCAATCTCAGCGGCGTGGTGGCCGAGTCCAACCGCATTGTCTTTCGGGTGAAGAACCTGAAGGTAGAGCATGTCATCAACCAGCGCATGAGCTTCCGCCTGCCGGTGAACACCCACGCCTCCCTGTACCGGGCGGACGACGAACGCTTCAACCGGCCGGAGGAGTGCGTTCTGGTGGACGTGAGCACCGGCGGGGCCTGTGTGGAGACCGAGTACATACACCCCGAGGAGGAGGTTTTGCAGCTGCGCTTCAAGCTGGAGGACTATCCTGTCATGACCTTCCGGGGGCAGATTGTCCGGGGCGCGGAGTACACGGCGGGCCGCTACCGCTACGGCGTGCTGTTTGCCCAGCTGAAGCCCGAGGAGCTTACCACCCTCACCCGCACCCTCTACAACATACAAACCGGCAACCGCCGGGAATGGAGCCGCGGCATGGAGGGCACCTGGTCCTAGCGGGGAGCCCCCGCTGGCAATTCGCGAAGCGCGTCGCGGGGAGCCCCCGCTGGCAATTCGCGAAGCGCGCCGCGGGGAGCCCCGCCGCCAATTCGCGAAGCGCGCCGGCTGGCCGACGCTACAGTTTGCAGGCGGGAAGGCTCGTAATCGCGGTTTGTAGCGGCCGTTTGCCAATAGCTTTTTGGGGCTCGTTGGTTGACTATATTACATTTCTGTTGACGCGGCCCCCGCCGTTGATTAAGTTGCGTTCTGTTGGCGCGGTCGCGTTCCCATTTCACGGCTTCCATGCTGGCTGACGCGCCTATAACTTCCCTAGAAGTTCGCACTTTGTTGATGCTGTGTACACAATTCCACAATTGAATTCCGCCCTTATTTGACGCAGACGCGCTCTGCGTCACTGTTTTTTGTGTCAAAAACGTCCCAAAAACATCCCAAAAGGCACACGGCTCGGCATGGTTTCAGGGCCTTGACCATAAAAAATCGGAAGGCAGGCTAAAAAATGAAGTACCAAGATCCAAGTTTGACCCCGGCTCAACGGGCTGCAGACCTGCTCCCCCGCCTCAGTCTGCGGGAGAAGGTGGGCCAGCTGAACCAACGGCTTACCGGCTTTGCCTGCTATCAGGTGGAGCGGGGCCGTGTCCGGCTGAGCCAGGAATTGATAGACGAGGTGCAGCGTTTTCACGGCCTGGGCTGTCTTTACGGCCTGTACCGGGCCGACCCCTGGTCCCGCCGGGACTTCTCCAACGGCCTTGCCGGCCCGCTGATGAAGCAGGCCTACAACGCCGTCCAGCGCCTGGTGCTGGAGCACTCCCCCCACCGCATCCCCATGCTTATGAGCAGCGAATGTCCCCACGGCCACCAGGCGTTGAACGGCTACCTGCTGCCGGTCAACCTGGCCTGCGGCGCGGCCTGGGACCCGGAGCTGGTGAAAAGGGCTTACGCTGTCTGCGGGGCTCAGCTGCGGGAGCTGGGGGTGGACCTGGCCCTGGTCTCCATGCTGGACGTGCTGCGGGACCCCCGCTGGGGCCGCAGCGAGGAGTGCTACAGCGAGGACCCCTTTCTCTGCGCCGCCCTGGCCCGGGCGGCGGTGGCCGGGTGCCGCACCGGGGGCACAGAGGTAGTGGCCAAGCATTTCTGCGCCCAGGGAGAGACCACCGGCGGAGTCAACGCCAGCGCCGCCCGCATTGGCCCCCGGGAGCTCCGGGAGGTCCACCTGCCCCCTGCCCGGGCCGCTGTTGAGGCAGGAGCCCAGGGGGTTATGGCCGCGTATAATGAAATCGACGGGGTGTTCTGCCACGCCAACCGGGAGCTGCTCACAGACATTCTCCGGGAGGAGCTGGGCTTCACCGGCCTGGTGATGGCAGACGGCGTGGCGGTGGACCGGCTGACGGAGTTCACCGGAAGCCCTGCCGCGTCTGCCGCCCTGGCCCTTAACGCCGGTGTGCAGATGAGCCTGTGGGACCGGGCCTTCTCCGCCCTGGAGGAGGCGGTGGAGCAGGGGCTGGCGTCTGAGGAGGCTGTAGACCGGGCCGTGCTGGCGGTGCTGGAGCTGAAATTCCGGCGGGGCCTGTTCGAGCGCCCCTTTCTGGAGGAGGAGCCGCCCAAGCTCTACGCCTATTCCCAGCATCCCGAGAGCCTGCAGCTGGCCCGGGAGAGCGTGGTCCTGCTGAAAAACCAGGGGGTTCTGCCCCTGAAGGGCGCGCCAAGCATCGCGGTGCTGGGCCCCAACGGCAACGCCCTGTACAACCAGCTGGGGGACTACACCCCGCCCCAGCCCCAAGGGAGCGGAGTCACGGTGTACCAGGGCCTGCGCGCCCTTTTGGGGGACCGGGTGGGTTATGCCCAGGGCTGCTCTCTGTGCGGAGAGGACGAGAGCGGCTTTGCCCCGGCCCTGGCTCTGGCAGAAAGCAGCGATTTGGTACTGCTGGTACTGGGCGGCTCCTCCAGCCGGTTTGGCCATGTGCGGTTTGACGCCAACGGCGCCGCCTTAGTTGACCATAATGATAGCTCGGTTGACGGTAACCCCTCTCAGGACACGTTGGAAATGGACTGTGGGGAGGGCGTGGACTGCCCCTCTCTCCGCCTGCCGGGGGTGCAGGAAAAGCTGGCCGAGGCTGTCTTCTCCCTGGGCAAGCCTGTGGTGACCTTGATTATTGCCGGACGCCCCTACGCCATCCCCCGGCTGGCGGAGAGGTCAGAGGCTCTGCTGTATAGCTTTTACCCCGGCCCTATGGGGGGCCAGGCGTTGGCGGAGATTCTCACCGGGCGGATCGACCCCAGCGGCCGCCTGCCTGTCACCCTGCCCCAAAGCGTGGGGGGCCTGCCCTGCGCCTATAATCACAAGGCCTCCTGTCAGCCTGCCCAGGCCCCTTTATACCCCTTTGGCTTTGGGCTGAGCTATACCCAGTTTCAGGCAGAGGGCCTGGCTCTTGAGGAGGAGCCTCTTCAGGTTAAGTTTACCATAACAAATACCGGCGAGAGAGCGGGCACAGCGACGCCTCAAATCTATTTCCGGCGGCTGGCCGGTCCCACTGTCC
This sequence comes from uncultured Oscillospiraceae bacterium, assembly GCA_910587835.1. Lineage (GTDB taxonomy): Bacteria > Bacillota > Clostridia > Oscillospirales > Acutalibacteraceae > Acutalibacter. The sequence continues at coordinate 24,219 of CAJUNQ010000013.1, forward strand.
CCCGGGTGAAGGAGCTGGCGGGCTTTTGCCGGGTAGAACTGGCCCCGGGGGAGAGCCGGGCCTGCGCCATCCCTCTGGGCCCTCTCCCCCGCCCGGCCCGCATATGGTTGGAGCTGGGCCCCCACGCCAAGCTAGAGCTGAAATAAAAGGCCGGCAGCATGGGCGTCCTGTCTGTGATCCCCCAGAAATCTCACCACATGAATAGCTGTGTAGGGCAGGCCTGAGCCCTATTTGCCTCCAGAGCAATCGCTGAAAACAGCCGCAAAAAGCCCCGAGACCGCTTCATCCGCAGTCCCGGGGCCTGTTTGTTATGTTCTTTTACAGAATAATCTCCCCGTCCACCGTGCCGGGCAGAGCGGCGGCGTTGGACTCATCCGTGTCCACATGCATGGCCAGGGCATAGTTGGGGCTGACCCGGCACACCACGTCGCCAAAAACCAAAGCGCGGCCATTGTAGTCCACCTTCACCGACACAATCTGCTTGTCGGCGACCCCGGCCTCCTGGGCCTCCTGGGGGTTGAAGTGGATGTGGCGTTTGGCGGCAATCACGCCCTTTTCAATGGCAACCTCGCCGGCAGGGCCCTTCAGGGTGCATCCGGGGGTGCCCTCCAGGTCTCCGGACTCCCGAATGGGGGCGGTGACCCCCAGCTTGCGGGCATCGGTGAGGGAAATCTCCACCTGGGTCTCAGAGCGGGTGGGGCCCAGAATGGACATGGACATGGAGCCCTTGGGGCCAATGACCTCCACCTTTTCGGCGCAGGCAAACTGGCCCGGCTGAGACAGGTCCTTCTTATTGGTGAGGGCAGCGTCCGGCCCAAACAGGGCGGCAAGGTCCGCCTGGGACACATGCACATGGTGGGCGGAAGTTTCAACCATAACCTTCATAGCAACGTCCTCCAGTCAAATAATTTCTGTGACTATTATACTACCCGCAGGGCAAAAAAGCAACCGCTTTATCCCATATTTTGCAATTTTGCCACATCGCAGCCCAGCTCGTCAATCTTCTCACGCAGCTTCAAAAAGTCCTCCAGCGCGGCGGGCTTCTGGCCGGGGTTGCGCAGCAGGGCGGCGGGGTGCAGGGTCGCCATCATCAGCACCCCGTTTTTTTTCACAAAAATGCCGTGCTCCTTTGTAATCTTGATGTCCGGCTTCATCAGGCGCATGGCCGCAACCCTGCCTAGGCACACGATAATTTGGGGCCGCAGCAGGGCAAACTGGTTGCGCAGCCAGGGAATACAGGCCTCCTGCTCCTCAGGCAGGGGGTCCCGGTTCTGGGGCGGGCGGCACTTGACAATGTTGGCAATGTACACATTGGTCCTCCGGTCCAGGTCCACCGCGGCCAGATACTTATCTAGCAGCTGCCCGCCCCGGCCCACAAAGGGCTCGCCCTGCAGGTCCTCGTTTTCTCCTGGGCCCTCCCCCACAAACATCACCTGGGCACGGGGGTTCCCCACCCCAAACACCACCTGCCGCCGCCCCTGGCACAGGCCGCATTTCTGGCAGCTCAGGCAGGCTGTCTCCAAATCCTGCCAGTTCTGAAACATCATCCTCCATTCCTCCCCTCCGCCTGGCGGGCAGACTCGCCGGCGTTCTGCCTGCGCTTGTACAAAAACTGGTCCGCCACCACCAGCAGGGCCCCGGCGATCACCACCAGATAGTAGGTGAAGAACCGCCAGACCATCACAGCCGCGTACAGGTCGTTGTTGACAAAATAGGGCCGCAGAAAGCTGGAGAAGCCGATCTCCTGGGCCCCGGAGGCCCCCGGCATGGGCATAAAGGACACCGAGGCCTGCAGCAGGCTCTGGATGGCCACCAGCTCCACATATCCCGCCTGACCGTAGCCAAAGGCCCGGTAGATGAAATAGAGCACGCTCATTTGCAGAATGAACTGGGGGATGGACAGCAGAATGCCCCAGACCACCGCCTTTTTCTTCTCTTTGAAATCGTCGGTGTAGCTGTCAAAGTCGGCCTGAAATTTGTCAATGGTCTCGAGAATATGAAAGCGTTGGGACAGCCTTTGAAACCTGCCTGCCAGAAATTTCACAAACCGGCACAGGGCCCCCAGCACAGGGCGGCAGAACATGGACCCGAAAAACACAATAGACCCGCCGTTGATGCACAGCCCCACAATAATGATGGGGAGGACGCCCGGGTTTTCCCGGGAAATTTTGCCATAGAACAGCAGAAGGCTCACCAGCGAGCACAGCACAAAGGCGCATTGGTAGCAGAAAAATTTCATAATCAGCACTGCCGTGGACAGGCCCACAGGGATTTTATCCCGCCGGAGATAGGCCGCCTGCATGGGCTGGCCCCCGGTGGAGCTGGGAGTTATGTAGGAGTAATAGATGCCGATAAGGCTGATTTTCATGCTGGTGCTCATGCGCATGGGGATGTTCTGGCTGCGCATGAGCAGCAGAACCACGCCCCCCTCGAAGAAGAAAAACACCACGCTCACCACCACGGCAATGGTAAGAAAACCGGGGGTCAGGTGGGTGATGGTGTAAAACACGCTGGCAAACTGGCGGTTGAACACCCCGAACAGCACCACCGCCGCAATGGTGGCAATCATGTACAGCATGGCCCAGGGTATCTTCTTTTTCTTTTTTTCCGGCTGTTGGTCCATGGAACACGGTCCTTTCCTGATGTAATCGGTGCGGTCCGCCTCCCGGGGCCGCCGTCCCCCTGCCTGCGCCTGAGAGCCGGAGGCTTCCCAGCCAGGGGGCTGTGCAGCCGGCCCAAAAACAGAGGGGCGGCGCTGGCTATAAGCATACAGGGGCCCCTTTACGGTCCCCTTAAGCAAAAGCTTACCATTCTCTTACTTTTTTATGTACTCCCTTTAAGAATAGGACATCAGCGGGTTGATGCGCCCATGCTCCCCCCGGTCCAGCTTGTCGATATATTTAATGGCCCGCCCGGCCCCCAGCACCACGCAGCTGGCCGGGTCGTCAAAGGTCACCACGGGGATTTTCGTCTTCTTCCACAGCAGGGTGCTCAAGCCGTACAGATTGGCCGAACCCCCGGTAAGGTAGATGCCGTCGGTAAAAATGTCCGCCAGCAGCTCAGGGGGGGTCTGCTCCAGGGTGGCCTGCACCGTGCGCACAATGGCAATGGCAGGCTCAATCAACGCCTCAATCATCTCGTCCGAGGTCATCACCGTGGTGGTGGGCAGGCCGGTCACCGCGTCCAGGCCCTTGAGCACATAGGTGCTCAGCTGGCGGCGGGGGTAGGCGCAGCCAATGGCAATTTTGGCGGCCTCGGCCATGCGGTCCCCAATAATCAGGCTGAATTTGCGGCGGACATACTTGACAATGGCCTCGTTGAAATCATCCCCGGCAATGTGGGTGGAATTGGCAATGGCAATGCCGTTGAGAGAGATGACCGCCATGTCGGTGGTTCCCTCCCCCACGTCCACAATCATGCAGCCGTGGGGCGCGGAAATATCCACCCCCGCCCCAATGGCCGCGGCCACCGGCTCCTCAATCAGGCAGACCTTGCGCACCCCGGCGGAGCCGATCGCGTCCACCACAGCCCGCTTCTCCACCTCGGTCACCTCGCAGGGCACACTGACCACCACCCGGGGGGCAAACAGCCTGCCCCGCCCCACCTGGTGCAGATAGTGGGCAATCAGGTGCTCGGCCAGGGTCAGGTCCGAGATCACGCCGTTGCACAAGGGGTGGGCCACCGTGACCCGGTCGGAGGTGCGGCCCAGCATACCATAGGCCTCGGTGCCAATGGCAATAATCTCGTCCGTCATATTGTCCACGGCAATAATGGAGGGCTCGTTCAAAACGATGCCCTTACCGTCCTGGTAAATTTTGAACCGGGCGGTGCCCAGGTCGATGGCAATGTCGGTGCCCATAGCAAGGCGACCCCTTTCATGCAAGTGGTATAGTCATTTTATTATAGCACAACTCTTAGTAGGTTTCAACTCCCTGGAACAGATTCCCACGAAAAAGACCCCGGCAGCAGCCAGGGCCTTTCTCATTATTGGTAAGCCTTGTAAAGGAAGGAGACGATCTCCGCCCGGGTGCACTTGCGGTTGGGGACGGATTGGCCGCCGGCCTCCGCTGCCCACAGCACGGCCTAAAATGGAGAGCTTGCAAAAAGTACACCTTTTGCAAGCTTCCCATTTTTTTTGCAGCAAAAAACTCCCCTTCCGGCCCTTCGCGCCCTGTTTGCTGTCAGATTGTGTCTGAAAAAAGCAAAAAACCGGTTTCCGCCTATAATAACATGGGCTTTTTTCTTTTGCGCTATTGAAAAAGCCAGACAATTAAGGTAAGATAATTTCACACTTTCATAGGAGGAATGCTCAGTGAACAACGATGAACTTGAAGCCGCAAAGCCCCGCTATTGGAGAGAGTCCAGCCTGGAGGCCGTCCATTTTTGCCAAAGGCTCCGGCTGGAAAACGGCGTTACGCTGCTCTACGACGACCAGCGAGGATTGGCCGAGGGCAGCGACGGACGCATATATTACGCTGTCTGCCGGGAGCTGCCAGGGCCTGAGGAGGACATGGAGATTCTCGGGTGGAGCGCGGAGATTGACGAGGAGTTTTTTTTGGAATGAGAAAAGAGCCCGGACGCAGCGGCGTCCCGGCTCTTTTCCTTTGCCTTTGGGGCGTCAGTTCTTCTCCCCGCCGCTGCGCCAGGGCAGAATAATCTCCACCACAGAGCGCCCGTCCTGATTGTAAAAGCGCAGGCTGTACTCCACGCCGTACATCAGAGACAGCCGCTTGTGGGTGTTGCGCACGCCAATATGCCTCCCGTCCTCCTGGTCCGCGGCTGTCAGACGGTTCAGGGCCTCCAGGTCCTCGCTGGAAAAGACCGAGCCGCTGCCGGCCACGGTAAAGCGCACCTGGGGGGGCTCCGCGTCTACAGCCTGGGCCTTAATGGTGACCAGCATCCCCCGGCTGCGGCCGCCGTGCTTTACCGCGTTCTCCACAAAGGTGAGCAGCAGCAGAGGCGGCAGCTCAAAGGCCAGCAGCCCAGGGGGAATCTCCTCGTCCACCGCGCTCTGGGTGCGAAAGCGGATGTTCTGTATTCCCAGATAGTCCTGAATCGAGGCCAGCTCCTTCTCCAGGGGCACGGTAAAGAGGCCGTTTTGAAACAGATAGCGCACATAGTCCGAGAGCTTGAGGCAGAACTCCTGAATGCGCTCAAACTCCTTTTTTTGGGCCATGCCATAAATCACGCTGAAGGCGTTGACAAAAAAGTGGGGCTTGATTTGCAGCTGAAAATATTCCAGCTGGGTTTTTGCCAGAGAGATTTCCTCCTCATACTGCTCAATCTTCAGCTCGTTAATCTGCCCCACCAAAGCGTCAAAGGCAGACATGGCCATTTCCAGCTCGGCAAAGCCCTTGCGCTTGGCGGTGTGCCGCTCAGAGGCGTAGTCGTTGACATGGCTTTGCAGCCGCTCGAAGGGGGCCTGGATATACCGCTGAAAATAGGTGAGGGTATAGATGGAGAAAACCGCCACAATCAAAAGGGTAAGGGCAAACAGCCACATCACGGTCAGCCAGGCCTGCTGGGCTGCGCCGGGCTTGTCCGCCACAAGCAGGGTCATGTTCCCGTGGGGCAGCACAAACTCTTGCGAATAGCCCTCCCAGTCCTCCTCTGCCGGGTAGGTTTTGCCCCCCTCTGGCGTTACCGGCCTTCGGTTCTGGTCCATCACCAGGTAAAAGCCCTGGTCAGACAGAGGCACCCCTGACATAAAGGAGAGGGCGGAATCGCAGGGCACCCAGCTGGCCGCCACCGCGCCGTTGAGCTGATAGCTCTGCAGCAGATACACGCTGCCGCCGACAATCACCGGCTCCCAGGCAGGGCTTTCTTTGATGTGGGAGCCGGCCTGCAGGCTCTCTTTAATGGCTTTGCGCAGACGGCTGCACTCCTCATAGTCAGAGCGCCCGTCGTAGCGGAAGACCTCTGTGCCGTTTTTCAGCTCGTAGAAAAAGAAATTGAAGCTCCCCGCGGGAGAGCGGCCCTGAAGCTCCAGCCGGTCGCTCAGCTGCCGGGCGGCCACATTTCTTTCGTGAACGTCCTCCGCGCTAAGCACCTTCTGCACCTCCTCGTTGCTCAGCAGCAGCTCGGTCAGGCTCAGGTTCACGGCGGAGAGGGCGCCGTCCAGCCGGCTCAGCTGCTCCTCCACCGCGTAGACGGTCCGGCCCCACTGGTATTCCCGTGAGCTGTGCAGCGCGGCCGCCAGCCCGGCCAGGCTCACCGCCAGAACCAACAAAAACAGAGACAGCAGCCACAGCAGAATCTTCCGCAGGGCCGGCCTGGGCCCGCGCCCCCTCTTTTGCTCACCCACACGCATTCCTCCTTGGGTTCAGCTGAAAATATTATAACCAAAAGCCCGTTCTCTGACGAGGGGTAAACCGCAAGATGTCCGATTTGTGATAATTTGTGTACCGTTTCCTTATATTTCCCGGGGCACAAAATCTGGTATGATTATTATCACAAATAACCGGCGCGGCCCGCTGACCAATGCGGCCCACTGCCGGAATTTATGGAGGTATGTATATGAAAGCCAAAAAGATCATCAGCCTTTTGCTGGCTCTGGCCCTGGCAGCGTCCCTGTTCGCCGGGTGCGGCGGAGACGGCAAGGACAGCTCCAGCCAGGCCCCTGCCAGCAGCAGCGGCGAGAGCCAGGCCGGCAGCGACGCCGGAGACGCCAGCTCCCAGGGGGGCGAGGCCGAAGGCACGGGCAAGGTAGACGGCGGCGGCTATGAGGTGAACTACCTTTACATGATCGCCCAGGAGGGCCCCAACCAGAACAAGGTGAACGAGGCCATCAACGAGCTGGCCCAGAAGGAGCTGAACATGAAGGTGAACGTCATCCCCATGACCTGGGGCACCTACAACTCTCAGATCTCCATGATGCTGGCCGCGGGCGAGGCGCTGGACATCTTCCCCGCCTTCTCGGGCAACTTCTCCACCTACATTCAGTCTCAGTATGTGGTGGACATGTCTCAGTATCTGGACGACCTGAAGGACGCCCAGCAGGTGCTGGGCGAGGACTTCAACTGCGGCTACATCGGCGACTTCCTCATCGGCCTGGGCCAGATGAAGGAGCGGGGCTACCCCACGGGCCTGGTGGTGCGCAAGGACATTTTTGACGAGCTGGGCTATAAGGTAGAGGACTTCAACGTCACCGTTGAGGACTACTCCTCCTTTGACCAGCTGGGCGAGATGTTTGAAAAGGTAAAGGCCGCCCACCCCGAGATGGTCTGCCTGGACGGCACCTCTATCATGGCCCTGCAGACCATTGACTGGTTTGACAACCTGGGCGACAACTTCGGCGTGCTGGAAAACTACGGCCAGACCACCACCATCACCAACTGGTTTGAGTCTGAGCAGTATAAAAACTTCTGCCACATTGGCAGCGACTGGTTCAAAAAGGGCTACTCCTCTCAGGATATTGCCGTGAACTCCGACTCCGGCGAAATCAAGATGAAGGCGGGCAACTGCTTCTCCTTCATCACCGCCATCAAGCCCAACACCGACGTTGAGAAGAAGGCTCAGACCGGCTACGAGGTGGCGGTCATTCCCGTGGGCGGCAACTGCGCCAAAAGCACCTCTGCGGTCACCTCCGCCATGCTCTCTGTGGCCAACTCTGCCCAGGACCCCCAGAAGGCCGTGCAGTTCATGAACTGGACCTATGTGAGCCAGGAGTTCAACGACCTGATCAACTGGGGCATTCAGGGCGAGGACTGGGTGCTGACCGAGGACAACCTGGCAGCCTATCCCGAAGGGGTGGACGCCTCCAGCGTGAGCTATCACAACGACATGGGCTATATCTATCCCAACCAGTTCGCGGGCCATCCCTGGGAGGGCAACCCGGTGGACATCTGGGAGCAGTATGAGAAGTATAACAGCGAGATGATGACCTCTAAGGCCTACGGCTTCACCTTTGACTCCACCCCCGTAACCACCGAGGAGGCCCAGCTGGCCTCGGTGTACGAGCAGTACTCTAAGGACCTGGCCTTTGGCGTGGTGGATGTGGACAGCAAGCTCAAGGAGTTTAACGACGCCTTGTACGCCGCCGGCCTGCAGAAGGTGATGGACGAGAAGCAGCGTCAGCTGGACGAGTGGCTGGCCGCCCAATAAGCCCGCCCAAAAGCCTTGCGCAAGGAGGATGGATATGGAAAAAAAGAAGCTGAGCTTTACCCGGTTCAAGCAGTTCATCCCGCTCTATCTGATGCTTCTGCCCGGGGCGCTGTACCTGTTCATCAACAACTATATCCCCATGGCGGGCATTGTGGTGGCCTTTAAAGCCTACAATGTCAACGACGGGCTGTTTTTCAGCCCCTGGTCCGGCCTGAAGAACTTTGAATATCTGTTTACCACCAACGAGGCCGGCGTCATTATCCGCAACACCCTGCTCTACAATGTGGCGTTCATCATTGTCAACATGGTGATGGGCATTATACTGGCCATCTTCATCTCAGACGTGGTGAACAGCCGGCTGAAAAAGCTGTATCAAAGCTCCATTCTGCTGCCCTTCCTCATCTCCATTGTGGTGGTCAGCTACATTGTGTTCGCCCTGCTGAGCCACGAGAACGGGATGCTGAACAAGAGCCTGCTGCCCCTGTTCGGCCAAGAGCCTGTGCAGTGGTATAACGACACCACCTGGTGGCCCCTGATTCTCATTGTCACCAACTGCTGGAAGGGCGTGGGCTACGGCACCCTCATCTACATCGCGGCCATCGCCGGCATTGACCAGAGCTTTTACGAGGCGGCCGAGCTGGACGGGGCCAGCAAGTGGCAGCAGATCACCCAGATCACCCTGCCCTGCCTGATCCCCTCTATCATCACCCTGCTCATTATGAACATCGGCCGCATTTTCTATTCCGACTTCGGCCTGTTCTATCAGGTGCCCCAGAACTCCGGCTCTTTGTATGAGGTGACCAACACCATCGACACCTATGTATACCGGGCGCTGATGAGCTCGGGCGGCATTGGCCGGTCCTCGGCAGCAGGCCTTTTGCAGTCTGTGGTGGGCTTCACGCTGGTGATGCTCTCCAACTTCATTGTCCGCAAGGCCAGCGCCGAGAACGCGATATTTTAAGGAGGCGGGAAAACATGATTATGTCAAAGGGCCGCAAGGCCTATCAAGTGGTGATCAACATCATCCTGCTCCTGGTGTCTCTGTGCATGATTCTGCCCCTGCTGCTGCTGTTCATGTCCTCCATCACCGAGGAGAACACCCTGGTGGTCAACGGCTATTCCTTCTTCCCTGCCCAGCTCAGCGCGGGAGCCTATGAGTACATTCTGCAGAACGCCGCCACGGTGTTCCGGGCCTACGGCATCACCGTGCTGGTGACCGTCATCGGCACTGCGGGCAGCATCATCCTGTCCTCGCTGATGGCCTTCCCCCTCTCCCTCAAGGAGCTGCCCGGCCGGCGGGTGATCACCTTTTATGTGTTCTTCACCATGCTGTTCTCCGGCGGGCTGGTCCCCTCCTACATCATGTGGACCACGGTGTTCGGCATTCGCAACAGCCTGTGGGCCTACATCTTCCCCAACTTTCTGCTGGGGGCCTTCAATGTCATTCTGGTGCGCACCTTCTTCACCACAAGCATTCCCACCGACATTTATGAGGCCGCCAACATTGACGGGGCGGGCTATATGACCATCTACTGGAAGATTGTGCTGCCCCTGGGCAAGCCCATTCTGGTGACCATCGGCCTGTTCACCGGCCTGACCTACTGGAACGACTGGACCAACGGCCTGTACTACATCAACAAGTCCAACATGTTCAGCATTCAGACCCTTCTCAACCGGATGATTCAGGACATTCAGGCCCTGGCGGCCCATTCCACCGCCAACTCCGGCACCCTGATGCAGATTCCTCAGGTGTCCATCCGCATGGCCATTGCCTTTGTGGCCATTCTGCCCATTCTGCTGGTGTATCCCTTTTTGCAAAAGTATTTCGCCAGCGGCATCATGCTGGGCGCCGTGAAGGGCTGAAATCATTACGGAGGTCAAGAAAATGGCAAAATTCACCTGCAATTTTATCTCCTATACCCTCAAGCGCACGGTGGACATCACCGTCATCGTGCCCACTGTCACCATACCCGAGTCCATGGGCATGACCGGAGGCGCGCCCTGCCGCCACACCCCGGCGGAGAAGTTCCCGGCGCTGTACCTGCTGCACGGCATGGGCAACAACCATGCCACCTGGACCGGCTACACCAATGTGGAGCTGTTTGCCGAGGAGCGGCAGATTGCGGTGGTGAATCTCTCCGCCGAAAACAAGAGCTATGTCAACCTGTGCGGCGACGACTTCTTCACCTTTGTCTCAGAGGAGCTGCCGGACTTTGTGTGCGGCATGTTCCCGGTTGCCAGAGAGCCGGAGCACACCTATATTGCGGGGCTCTCTATGGGCGGCTACGGCGCCCTGGTCCATGCCCTGAACCACCCGGAGCGGTTCAAGGCCTTTGGGGCTTTCTCGGCGGCAGTGCAGCTGAACCCGGCGGCCCTGGTCTCCGGCGGGGCGGACGCTACCCAGCAGAAGCCCGCCGACCCGGCCCTGGACCCCCTCTCTCTGGCGGAGAAGCTGGCCGGAGAGGGCAAAGCCTTCCCCAAGGCCTACATTGCCTGCGGGGCCAAGGACTTTCTGTTTGAGGCCAATGTGGCCTTCCGGGACCAGCTGCAAAAGCTGGGCGCGGACCTGACCTGGGACGAGCACCCGGACTATGGCCACGAGTGGCGGTTCTGGAACCTGGAAATCGAGAGGTTCCTGGACTGGCTGCCCCGGACCGACGGCTATGCCAAGGCCGGAAAAAGGCAGATTTAGCGAAAAGGAAACCAAGAAAAAATCCGAGAAAGGGCAGGCCCTCCCAAAGGGGGCCTGCCCCTTTCCCTTATCCCCCGCCCCGCCGCCGGTATTCCACAGGCGTCAGGCCGGTCTTCTCCCGAAACACATGGGAGAAGTAGGAGATATTGTCATACCCCACCCCCATAGCCACCTCGTTTACCGGCACATTGGTGTGGGCCAGCAGCTTTTTGGCCTCGTTCATGCGGATGTCCTGCAGATAGCCCCCAATGGAGAGGCCGGTCTCCTTTTTGAACACCCGGGCCAGGTAGTCGGGGTTGAGAAAAAACACCTTCGCCAAAACGCCCCGGGTCACGTCCTCCTGGTAGTGGGCGTTGATGTACTCCTTCATCTTGCCCACCGCCGAGTGGGACTCCTTCATGTACTCCATATAGTCCCCCGCGGTGCGCACCACATAGCACAAATACCGCTTCATGTGGCTGATGGAGAACAGAGAGCGCTCCCGCAGGGTGTCGAAGCGGCGGTCGGAGAACAGGGCGTGGGCCTGAATCTGCCTTTGCCCCAGAACCGTGTGCACCATCTGCATCAGGTCGATGCGCATGGCCTTGATGTAGGGCATGTTCACCTGCTCCCGGGCCGACAGCCGGTCCAGGTGGGCGCAGATATCCTCCTCCAGCTCCTGAATGCGGCCGGCGGTGAGCAGCGTGCTCCACTCCTGCACCCTTGGGCCAGAGGTATAGGGAATGCTCCGCTTCACATAGTCCCCCGCCCGGCACACCACCCCCTGGCTGCACACATCGTCCGCCAGACAGTCCTTCACCCGGGCAAAGGCCTGGGGGGCGTCCTCCAGGGCAATGCCTGTGACATAGTAGAAGTTGCCCCAGCAGGACAGATAGTCCTTGATAAAGGCCTCAAGCCGCCGCAGGGCCCGGTCAAGAGCCCCGGGCCTCACGCCGGAGAACACCGCGCACTGGGCCCCGTCCCACAGGGGCACAATGGCCTCAAGGGACATTTTTTCCTCACCCGCCAGCTCGTCCAGCACATTGCGCATGGCATACCTTTTCCAGTTTCCCACTGCCTCCGACCCGTCCGCCAGAGAGCAGGCGCACAGGGCAAAGGCTCCGTCCTCCCCATAGTGGGCCGCGCCCTCCTCAGCCGGGGCGGGCGAGCCCCCGGTCAGCAGCCGCAGCCAGTAGTTCCGCTTCTGTTCCAGCTGAAGCCCCGGCAGATTCCGGCGCACGCTGGCCAGGCTGCGCAGGCGGCGGGCCTCCTCTACAGCGGCGGCAAGGCGCTCCTGCAGCGCCGGGTAGGCGATGGGCTTGAGAAAATAGTCGAAGCTGTGCAGCTCCACCGCCTTCTGGGCATAGTTAAAGTTGGCAAAGCCGGTGCAGAACAGGGTGACCACCTCCATCTGGTTGTCCCGCACCCATTCCAGCAGCTCCAGGCCGCTGCCCCCGGGCATTTCAATGTCTGTCACCATCACCCCGATGTCCCGGCTTTGCAGCAGCTCCTTGGCCCGCTGGCTGGTCTGGGCCACATAGACCTCCTCCAGGCCCAGGGCCGCAAAATCCACGCCGCCGGCAATGCCCTCTACCACATCCAGCTCGTCGTCCACCAGCAGGACGTCCAATCCGCTCACCCCCCGGCTCCTATTATCGTCCCCTTTATTTTAGCACATCCGCGGGCTGAAATCCAGTCTCTGTTTTTGGGGGCAGGGGACAAATCCCCGCCGCCCCTTGCCTGCGGCAGAAAGGGCCGTCTGCGATGGAACCGGTACCACAGCTTTTGCCGTTGACACGGCCGCGAAGCCCAAGATTACGTTCATCGTCCTGGCCCAATCCGACTGGGGCTGGCTCTGACAGGAGAAGCTGCCCCGGCAGGCTGTCCATTGAAAAAAACCACAGGGTGCAAAGCCCCCTTTGGGGGTTTGGGGGAATGTCTTCTTCTTTTTCTTTTTCTTTTTCTTCTTCTTTATCTTATATGTCTATCGTTTCTCCTAACGTTTTCACTATCGCTTTTACTATCGCTTTTACTATCGCTTTCACTGACATTTTTACCGACGCTTTTGCTGTCATCTGCGCAGCCTTTTCCCCTGCCGCTTTCCCGGGCTCTGGCTACAAGCTCCGGCTTTTGACAGAATTAGTCTGAAAAATGCTATTGTTTTTCTCCAAAAGGTGATATAATATACCCAAAGCAGCCCTGTCCTGCCGGGCGTGCGGCCCGGTACAGCGGCGCAGTCAACAAGATAAGGTATGGAGGAAACGCAAATGGAGTATCGCAGCGCAAACATCACCGAGCGCGGTTTCATGTATGGCAAATGGATGACCGCGCCCAACACCTGGACCATCACCTTTGGAGGCGGGGTCTACAGCTACCTGATTATTGGCGAGGAGAAGGCTCTGCTGTTCGACACGGCCTACGGCATGGGCAACCTGCGGGAGTTTGTGGAGGGCATTACCCAAAAGCCGGTGATTGTGGTGAACTCTCACGGCCACTTTGACCACACCGGCGGCAACCCCTGGTGGGAGGAGGTCTACGCCGGGCCCGGCGCCGAGACCACCATGAAGAAAGCCTTCAGCCCGGAGATGCAGGAGGACTTTAACAAAAAGCCCTTCCCCGATTACCAGGTACATACGGTGCGCGAGGGCCATGTCTTTGACCTGGGCGGCCGGCAGCTGGAGGTCATTGAGATTCCCGCCCACCACGAGAGCAGCATTGCCCTGCTGGACCGGTCCAACCGGGCTCTTTACAGCGGCGATGAGCTGGAGGCCGGGCAGGTGCTCCTCTTTGTCCGCAACGAGCTGCTGCCTCTGAAAGAGGTAGTGGCCAACCACATGGCCAACATGAACAAGCTGAAGGCCCATTGGGATGAGTTCGACGTCATCTACCCGGCCCACAACGGCCCGGGGCTTCACAAGAGCTATATTGACGACTATATTGCCCTGGCCCAGCATGTTCTGGCCGGCGACGCCCAGATTATGCCGGACCTGGCCGGGTTTGGCTGGGCCCCCAGCGTGGAGGGGAGCCAGTTCGCCAGCCTGGGCGCCCTGGAACGGGCCCAGTATGGCGGCGCCTCCTTCATCTATGTAAAGGAGTAATCCCACGGCAGCCATGTCCTGCCGGTACAATAAGCTACAAGGGCGGCGCGCAGAACGCGCCCCCGGCCCTGACGGGGGATTTGCCCGCCCAGGGCATGTCCCAAAAGAATAAACGGAGAGCGACCCCTGGGGCAGGGGCCGTTTTCCTGTGGAAGGAGAGGTTTCCATGCTGGCTTTTCTGGGCTTTCTCACAGTAGCCCTGATGCTTGCGCTGATTATCTGGAAGAAGCTGACCCCCACTGTGGCCTTAATCGCGGCGCCGCTGGTGACAGGGCTCATCTCCTGCGGCTTTACGGTCACCGACCCGGAGGCCGCGCCCGGCCGCATCGACTTTCTGCAAAACGCCAAAAACCTGGGGGGCATGATCGTCGGGGCCCAGGGCATTGGCTCGGTGGCGGCTACCGGGGTTATGTTCCTGTTTTCCATTCTGTTTTTCGGCATTCTCACCGACGCGGGGACCTTCCGGCCGATCATCAGGGGCATCATCCGGCGCATGGGCGGCAACCCGGTGCTCATCACCCTGGGCACGGCTCTGCTGGCCATGTGCGTCCACCTGGACGGCTCCGGCGCGGTGACCTTTCTCATCTGCGTGCCTCCCCTGGTCCCCCTGTATGACGCCATGAGCATGAGGCGCACCACCCTGGCCACCACCGTGGCCCTGGCGGCGGGCACCATGAACATCCTCCCCTGGGGCGGGCCTACCATACGGGCCGCCAGCGCTTTGGGGGCCGGGGACCCGGTGGGTTTTTTTCTGCCGGTGCTGCCCGCAGTGGGGGTGGGCCTGGCCTGCGTGCTGGGCTTTGCGGCCATGCTGGGCCTGTGGGAGAAATCCCGGGCCGGCCGGCTGGCCCCGGCGGGAGGGGCCTATCAGGAGCAGGAGCTGAGCCCGGAGCAGCAGGCGCTGCTTCGTCCCCGGCTGTTCTGGGTCAACATCGGGCTCATTGTGCTGGCCATTGCCAGCCTGCTGCTCTCGGGACTGGCCCCGGCAGTGGTGTTTATGATATTTTATGTGCTGGCCACGGTAATCAACTACCCCAATGTGGACCAGTCTAAGGCCCGGGTGGACGCCCATGCCCAGAGCGCCATGATGATGTGCTCGGTGCTGTTTGCGGCCGGGTGCTTCTGCGGCATTATGAAGGGCTCGGGGATGATTGACGCCATGGCCAAGGCCCTGGTCTCGGTGATGCCGGACTCTCTGGCCCGGTTCTTCCCGGCCATCACCGGGGTGATCTCCATGCCCGCCTCCCTGGTGTTCGACCCGGACTCCTTCTACTACGGGGTGCTGCCCATTCTGGGCGAGACTGCCAAGGGCTTTGGGGTGGACCCGCTGATGGTGGGCCGGGCGGCTATTCTGGGCCAGATGACCACCGGCTTCCCGGTGTCCCCGCTCTCCCCCGCCACCTTTTTGCTGGTGGGCCTTGCCGGGGTGGACCTGGGAGAGCACCAGAAAAGGACCATCCCCTTTGCCCTGGCGTTGACCCTGATCATGCTGGCTGTAGCCATGCTGACCGGCGGCGTGAGCTTATAGGGACATCTGCCAGGCCCTTCCCCGCACCGCTCCCCTTGTTTGACGGGGAGCAGCAGAGGGGCGCATCCCCCCTCGCCAGTCAAAGAATAAACAGCGCGCGCCAGCCCGAGAGAATGGGTTGGTGTGCGCTGTTTGCCATTCAGGAGTTGTAGAATAAGATAGTACGCCAGTCTGAAATACTGTCGTTGATATTGCCGCAAGGCCCTGTCGCTGGCAAAAAGATATTCGAAAGCTCTGGCGCAAGGCCTGCCGCTATAGGCTCTTACCCTCTGTCAGAGGCAGGGGGGAAGCTGCCCAAAGGGGCCGTCCCCTTTCCCAGCCGGTCCTTCAGCCATTGCCGGACCCTTTCCAGGTCCGGGTCGCAGAGCAGGAGGAGAATCTCCGTCAGCTCCGCCGGGGGCAGGTCCCACCAGCGGAAGGCCAGCAGAAGGCTGGTCAGCTCTGGGTCAAACCGGCATTTCAGCTGCCTGGCGGGGTTGCCGCCAAACACCGTATAGGGGGGAACATCCTTTGCCACCACCGAACAGGCGGCAATGATCGCCCCGTCCCCCACCTTGACGCCGGGCAAAATCACGCTTTCCCGGCCGATCCACACATCGTTGCCAATCACCGTGTCGCCCTTGCGGGGCAGCTGGGCCATATGGGGCGGGGTATTCTCCTGCCATGCGCCGCCCATCACGGCAAAGGGGTAGGTGGTTACACTGCTGACCCGGTGGTTGGCAGGCCCCATGATAAATTTTGTGCCAGAGGCAATGGCGCAGAATTTCCCAATTACCAGCCTGTCCCCGAATTCCGGGTGGTTGAACAGCACATTGTTCTTTTCAAACCCGGCAGGGTCGTTCTGGTCGTCGTAATAGGTGTACTCTCCCACCAGAATGTTGGGAGCCTGGACCACGTTTTTGATAAAGCACGAGGTTTTATATTCGTTTGGAAAGGCCGCGTTGGGGTCCGGAATCCTTGTCATATACAATTAGGGCTTGTTTGAAAATAGAGGGAATGACGAATTTTTACCCAAAAGGGGTTCATTTCAAGGAAAAAACCGCAAGGCAATCTTCCGATTGGCGAGGATTTTTGACGCAGAAAGGGGCCCCTTCTGGGTAAAAAGACGGCCTTTCCGATTTTTCAAACAAGCCCTACCCTTTCTGTTTTTTTATCACCTCCCTTCCTTCGCAAAGTATGATGGCGACCGCCCGTTTTTTTCTCAGCTCTCTCCTCATTTTGCCGCTTTTCCATGCCTTTCCTTTTACTCTCTATATTTTATTATAGCACACCTGGCGGTGGGCAAGTCGCGGGGCCGCGAAGCGACACGCTACCGGCATCTACACTTTGGACTTGTTCCCCGCGCAAAGCAGTTTGTAGTTATTATAGCATAGGGGCCGGGTTTGTTAACCCTTTGCCCCTTTCGCAAATTATGATGTAGGCGCTCCCTGGAAGTACCGGGGTCCTGAGCGTGAATCATAATAAAACAGCCCGATCGGCCGCGCCGTCTTGGGACAACGGCTTGCAACCGCGGCGGAGTTATGGTATACTTGGCGGGACAGAAGGGGGGCCTGTCAGAATCATGATGAGAAGGAGGAAAGCCCACAATGGAGCAAGAAAAGAAGAAAGCGCTGCGCGCCCAGTATGACCAGCGGAGGCCTGACATGGGCATTGTCTGCTGGAAGGCCGGGGAGAAAATGTGGATCGCTGTCTCGAAGGACGCCAACGCGGACTATAACGGCAGCCTGTTTCAGCTGAAGCTCGGGTCCTGGCCCAACCGGGAAATGCAGAGGGCCTACACGGAAAACCCGGATGCCTTTACCTGGTCCCTGCTGAAAAAGCTGGACTATAAGGAGCGGGACGAGGACCACAGCGACGACCTGGAGCTGCTGTATCTGATGTGCATGGAGGAAGTACCCCCAGGCAAGAAATAGGCCTTGCTGGGAGCGGCAATTTTCCGGGCAAGGCGGCGCACAACAGCAGGGCCGGGGGGGATTTCCCCGGCCCTGCTTTCTGATTATCTTACGCTGTAACGTCTATGCCCTGCCGGTAGCTGTCCAGAATACTGGTGTCAAAGGGGGTTCCCCAGCTCCACCCCGGGTTGTGCTGGCGGACAAACCCGGCAAGCCGTTGGGCCTCGCTGTGGAACATTTCGTTCAGGGTCCAGGACGCGCTCAGCCGCTCTTCCGGCGGGAGGGACAGGGTATAGCTCCGAATGGCCCCGCTGACGTCCTCCCCGTTGCTGACCCCATAGCCGTTCTTCATATGCTCAAAAGCAATCTGCCTGACCTGATTTGCGGCGCTTTCGTCCACGGGAACGATTTTGCGATAGTCTCCGGCGTGGTTCAGGCTCATGCCAGGGGCGCCGTAGGGGTTGACATGGGGCCTGGCCTGCTGGCCCCGGGCAAGCTCGCCCAGCCTTTGCTGCTGCCGACTTTGTACAATCTGGTTGACTGTCATAGAAAGACCTCCTTGCCAAAAATCGCTTGCGCCGCCTGTTCGCCGCGAGCGGCTCCTTACTTATATTATCGGCTGTTTGGGGTAAAAAAGTAAGGCCTTCTTTAAAAAATGACGCGTCTTGCCATGCAATTTATTCCAGGGGCCTTGCGGGCTCTCCCAGAGGCTCGGCCCTTCCACCGAGCAGGCGGGTGGTATTCTCCCCTGCATGATATCCCGCGAAAGGGCCCGTCTTCCGGGGGCGTCAATTCTGCTTCACCAATTCCTTCATCCACGCCACAGCCGGGTCCAGGTTCTGGGCGTTGGCCGCCACCCCTATAATCACGTCCCCGGTGTAGTAGCCTGCCTGGTGAAGGGGGGAGCCGGGCTTCAGCCATATGCCCGCCACCACCTTTCTGCCGCCCTGGCCCTCATAGGTATAGAGCGCATGGCCGGCCAGGTCCTCCTGCTCAATAAACAGGCTCAGGTCCACAAAGGCCTCCTGAGAGGCATAGGAGGCGAAAACCGCCTCGTCCGCGGCAAACAGGTCCAAATCTCCAATGCCGAACAACGCCGCCAGCACCTGAACCGTCTCCCCGTCTGCGGAGGTGTAGCTGTCGTAGCGCAGGGTATAGCCTGCCGACACGTCTACGGTTTTGCCCTGCATGTCCTCCCCGGTCTGCTCCAAAAGCCCGGTCAGCACGGCGCTGTCTCCCGAATCGTCCGCGTTGACCAGCACAGCGTACACAGCGGCGTTGCCCCTGCCCGCGTTCAGGGCAACGGTGAGCACAGCCAACGCCGCCACGCTGAGCAGAACGATCAGCGGCAGCTTATAATAGTCCCACACAAACTCAAGCCGGCGGTTTTTTTCCAGCCCCTTCAGGGTTTTGATATCCTGGCGGATCTGCCCGGTCCATCTCATTTGCTTCCATCCCCATTTCGTTTTCCCGCGCACCATTCCACCGGGCTCATTCCACACAGCTTGCGAAACACCGTGGAAAAGTAAGAGATATTGTCGTAGCCCACCTCGCTGGCCACCTCGGTGACCGTGGCGTTGGTGGAGAGCAGCAACCGTTTGGCCTCCTCAATGCGCAGCTGGTTGATATACTCCCGCAGGCTCATGCCCACCTCTGCCCGAAACCGCTTGGACAGGTAGTTGGGGGTGATATACGCCACAGCCGCCACCGCGTCCCGGTCAATGTCCTCCTTGTAGTGGGCCATGATGAACCGCTTTACATTGCCGATAATATCATCCCCCTCGCTTTTGCTTCGCAGGGCGCCGCTGACATAGTCGTACAAAAAGGAGGCGTAGTTGACCATGTCCACAGGAGAGCGGTTGGCGTTGCGGTCCAGCCGGCGGAGCTCCTCGTTTTGAAAAAGGACCCGGATGGGCATGTTGTTGTCCCGCAGGCAGCTGTGAAAGGCCTGAAGAATGTCCTGATGGAGCAAAAACATCAGGCTGCCGTTGTCGCTGTGGCTGTGGGATATTTTTTCCAACGCCCCGGACACCAGCGCAAGATATTTCTCCCGGTCGTTCTCCTTGACCATGCGCATAATCTGCACCTCGTCAATCAGGGAGGTGGTCGCGCTGGTAATATTGCGCACATCCCGCAGAAAATAGATGCTGCCCCCGTGCAGCATCACCTTGGGGATCTGCTCCCGGAGCTCGGCCGCCTCGGCCGCGGCCTGGTAGAGAGGGCGTTCATCGCCAATGAGGCACACAGGCATCAGGGTGAGGTGCAGAGAGCACAGGCGGAAAAACTCCCGGGCCCTTTGAAAGCAGTCCTCCTCCGAGTGCTGGTCCGCCCGCATAAAGGTGGTGGTCCATATATACCGCTCTCCCACATTGACAATGGTGGAGGAGCAGCCGATGTGCCCGGTAAGCACCTCCTCGGCCAGATGGCTGTAGGTGTAGGCCAGCAGCTCCCTCTCCCAGCCGTTTTCGCTGTTTTTGGTGGTCTCCGCCTCCATCATAACCAGGCGCACAGGCATATCCGCCTCAAGGCAGGCCAGCCCGCTGCGGACAAGAAGCTTCTCGATTCTGTCCCGGTTTGTGCCGTAAAAGCCGTCGTGTATCTGCCGCAGCACATTGTTCTGCATGGTGTCCCGGGCGCTTTGATCCTCTCCCTTTTCCCACTGGGCCAGATGCTCGTTCACCGAGGAGATCATCCGCAGCAGCGCCTCGTTCAGCTCGTCAAAGTCAATGGGCTTAGTGAGATAATTGGTGGCCCCATAGCGGACAGCCTCTCTGGCATACTCAAAGTCCTCGTAGCAGGTGAGAAACGCGAACTCCGTATAGACGCCGTTTTCATAGATATACTTCAGCACCTCAATGCCCGAGACCTTCGGCATACCAATATCGCAGAGGATCAGCTCCGGGCGTTCTCTTTCGATAATGCCGATAGCGGCTTCTCCGTTATAGGCCCGCAGAATACATTGAATTCCCAGCTCCTGGCAGTTGAGCTGGCTTTGAATCACGTCTATGGTAGAGATGTCGTCGTCGCATACCAATAGCTTCACGTTAATCGCCATGCGATACGGAATTGGCACAAAAGGCGGTGAAAAAGCAGCCTTTTCTGCCCGGTATCGTTCCTTTCTTCGTATTTTTCACACTACTTCTCCTCTTTGGCTCCCTCTCCGGAGGGAATCCATATCACCGCCTTGGCGCCGGTTTCAGTGTTGAGCAGGCGCAGCGAGGCCTGGCGGTGGTAGGAATACCGCAGCGTGTAGCGGATATTGGTGAGCCCCAGATGCTCCTTTGGGGGAAGCTCTCCCTCGGGCAGCTCGCCGTTGAAGTTGTCCAGCACCTCCTGTGGAAAGCCGCCGCCATTATCCTCCACAGAAAGGGCATAGCCCGAAAGGCCGTTCTGCCGGGCAGGGCGGCAGTCGATGCGCAGCAGCAGGGGCTTATACAGGTCCAGGGCGTGCTTGAAGGCGTTTTCCACCAGGGTGAACAGCACCAAAAACGGGATGCGCAGCCCCCGGACCTCCTCCATGCACGCAATGGTGTAATCCACGCTGCCCGGAAAGCGGGTCTGCTGCATCTCCATATAGTTGACAATATGGCTCAGCTCCTCGGCAACCGGCACCATGTCGCTTTGAATATTCATCATATAGCGCATATACCGGCCCAGCGCCTGCACAAAGGCCCGAATATCCTCCACCCGGTTCTGATAGGTCATATTGGAGACCGTGGTGATGGCGTTGAGATAAAAATGGGGCTTGAGCTGCGCCCGGACGATTTGCAGCTGATACTCCTGCTCCCGAATCGTCTTGTCGTAGGACTCGATGCGCAGGTTCTGTATCTGGTCGGCCATGCTGTTGAAGCTCTCAAACAGAATTTCAAATTCCGTGCTGCCCGGCTCCTGGCTGATCCGGTACTGGATGTTTCCGCCGCCGATCTCCTTGTGGGCATGCAGCAGGTGCTTCACCGGGTTGTCCACCTTTTCCCGCAGAACCGTGATCAAAGTGACAATCAGCAAAATGCAGACCATACTGGAAACCAGCAGCGCGCTGCCCACTAACCGGGTCCCCTTGTCAAAAAAGCTGGCGCTCTGCACCCCCCAGACCAGCTCGCCGTCGATTGCCGGAAAGGGCACCGACACGGTGATTCTGTCCCTGCGGCTGCCCAGCCCTCCGCCGCCGGCGTCCCAAAGCTCGTCAGACCAGTCTACGCTGCCCCCGGCAAACAGGCGGCCGCTCTGGGTGGCAATCAACAGCGAGTTGTCCGCCTCCATGGCAGAGGCCAACTTCTGAAAGTCGAAATTGGACACGCGGCTGATAGAGCCCACCCGATATTTCCCCACGGAGATGCTCTTGATAAAGCAGGCCTCTCCCGCCACCTCTGTCACATACCATGCGGCGTCGTTCAGGCTGGTGACATAGCCCCCCGCCTCCTCCTGGGCATACCGCTTCAGATGCAGCACCCTTTTGGCGCCCAGGCTGGTGGGGGCGGTGAACAGAAGCTTTTCTGTCTTCGTGTCCAGAATATAAAAGCAGTCCGCGTCTCTGCTCACCTGCAGCTTGTCCTCCAGGGCGGACTGGCATGTTCGCTCCGCCTGAAAGGACAGGACCGCGTTTTCGTTGGTCACCACCACATTGGTATACACGGTCAGAAGCAGCTCCCTGATGTGCTCATGAATGGTGTCCAGGCGGCTTTCTGTGGTTCGCACCCATAGGGTCAGCGCGTTTTCATGCAGCTCCTGCAGCTGCCGGTTGCTCTGAGAAAAATAGAACGCATTGGTCCACACCAGAAAAAGCAGCACGGTTAAAAGGACAGACGCCAGCAAAGCCACAACGGACCTTCTCCAGGAACGCAGAACCTTTTTCATGTGAATCTCACCCATTCCCTGCCGTTTATCCCTGCTTTCCTATTATATCATAAATCTGTTCGGAGAAGTCCGGTGCTTTTGCGTAGCAAAAGAGAAGCGCTTCGCGCTTCAGGGCTTCTCCTTGTGTTCGGCAGAACACATTATATCATAAATCTGTTCGGAGAAGTCCGGTGCTGTGACTTGGCATCGCCAAGTCATGCGCAGCAAAAGAGAAGCGCTTCACGCTTCAGGGCTTCTCCTTGTGTTCGGCAGAACACATTATATCATAAATCTGTTCGGAGAAGTCCGGCGCTGTGACTTGGCATCGCCAAGTCATGCGCAGCAAAAGAGAAGCGCTTCGCGCTTCAGGGCTTCTCCCTGTGTTCGTCAGAACACATTTCGTCAGAACACATTATATCTCAGCTTTGAAGCGAATGCAAACCAGAAGCCTGCCAGGCTACTGCCTCATAAACACAGCCTCGCCCTCCGGCCCGGAAACCGCCACCTGAAAGGAGGCGTCCGCCAGGTCGGCGCACAGCGATGCGCTGTGCCCGCCCGCTGTCCAGCGCACCGCCAGCCCGCTTCCCTGAGAGGAAAAGCGGATGTCCGCCTCTGGGGCAAAGGCCGGGTGCCGGCTGCGCAGCCTCAGCAGCCGGAGCTGCTCCTTCACCACCTCCCGCTCCCCGGCCGCTGCCATTGCCTGGGCGGAAAGGTTGGTGCGGTTGATCTCCTTGTGTCCTCCCGCTCCGGCCCGCTTCATGGCCTCATAGTCATTCTTTCCCGCAAACAGGTCCAGATACCACACCTGGGGCTTGCCGGGCATAAACAGCTGAACGGCCCTGGCCAGCAGCATTTTCCGGTCGTCCTCTCCCAAAGCGCTGTAGTAGGTGGCGTTCACCTGGTAGTAGACGTTTTTGGCCCCGTGCAGGTCCTTCACAAAGCCGCCCCGCTTTACCAGAACGCCGATGAGGCTCTGAATGCGCTCCTCCGGCAGCAGGCCCTGCAGGTCCAGCACCGGGATGCCGTCGTGGCAGCCCAGCATGTTGACCGTGCGCATACCGGTTTCTATGACCTCATTGGCCCAGCGCGCCAGGCAGGCCCCGTCCTTCTGCTCAAAGGCGTCCAGCAGCAGGCCGGGCAGAAAGAAGTCGTACACCATATAGCCCTTCTCCGCAATACTGCGGTAGACGCCCTCCTGGTAGCTGGCGTGAATCTCCGGCAGCAGCCGCACCCCCCAGGGCCCGGCCATTTCCGTGATTTGGCTGAGGAGCTCCCAGGAGCCCGGCTCGTTGAGGAAGTTGCGGGCTCCCACCTCCTTGGGGGCATAGGCAAAGGCGTCCAGCCGGACAATTTTCGCCCCATAGCCTGCCAGCCTTTGCAGGGTCCGCCGGTAAAAATCCTGCACCAGCGGAGATTTGATATTCAAATCCATCTGCCCCAGATAATGGGTTCCTCCCTGGTTGTCCCGGTCCACCTGCTGGTAGAAGGTGTTCCAATAGGGCTTTTTGCCGCCCCCGGCCAGCTCTGCCACCAGCACCGGCAGGCCGGGCTTGCGGAAGAACATGCCGCCGATATACTCCGGCAGGGGTTCCAGCACGCCCTCTTGGTTCAGCTCGCCGCAGCCCGCCCAGAATTTGTTCCAGTCAATGAAAAAATCCTTGTAGGCAGAGTCCTCCCCCTTTTCCAGCAGGTCCTGAAACTGGGGCGACTGAACCGAAAGGTGGTTGAGGACAAAGTCCAGCTTCAAATCCACGCCCAAAGCCCGCAGGCTGTCCAGGTCCTTCTGAGAGGCCAGGTCCTCATTCAGGCCGTAGTCGATAATGGAAAAGCCCCGGTCCAGGTCAGAGTGGAACAGGCTGGGGAGGATGTAGAAGGAGGTAAACGCCCCCTGAACCTCCGGGGACTGCAAAAAGCCCACCGCCCCACTTAAATCCCCCCCCAGGCTGTCCGGGTAGGCGTTGAGCATGGGGCCGTTGTCATATGCGCCCGCCCTGTGCGCACCCTCAGCGTCCGGCTTCCATTCTGCGCCTGCACTCGTCATAGCTGATGACCTCCCCTGTCTTTGAAATGATAATGCTGGCAAAGGCCGCCCTCTCGTCCAGCTTGGCCTGTTCCAGCTGGATGACCATTGTGATAAAGGGCGTGTCCGCGTTGGAATCCCGCCCTCTGGCCAGCCGGTACTCCCTGGTCTCGGCAGGCGTGTTGTACAGCAGAACGGGAATGTCTACCCCGGAGAAAAGCCCGCTGTTTCCGTGGGTCCACTCCAAAACCAGCGCCGACACCCCGGAAAAGTCCTTTTCCTCATACCACATGGCCGTGTCCTCCCGGCCCAGACGCTTCAGCCAGATTTTGGGCTCGCCGGCCCGGAACCGGGCCAGCACATCGCTGAGCTGGTCATACTCCTGTTCCAGCTCTGTGCCCAGATACCGGCTGAGGGCCTCCTTGCCGGCCTCCTGATAGGGCCTCAGCCAAGGCCAGCGCTCCGCCTGGCCGGGCTCCGGGTCCAGGCCCTGCTCCTGAAGGCTCTTCAAGGCAGCCGCGTTCTCCGGGGAATAGCACCCGGCCTTCAGCATGCCCCGAATGCCTGCCAGCCGGAAGCAGCGCATACGCTCTGCATCGTTCTGGGCGGGAATGCGGCGGGGGTAATTGTCTCCGGACAGGGTGTAGGCCCCCACCCCCAGCTGGTTGAGATAATAGGTGAGCAGCGCGGCCACACAGGTCTTTCCCGCTCCGCTGCCCCCGCTGACAGAGACCACGGCCCGGCCCTGCTTCTCCGCCGCCTCCTTTAACAGAGGCAGCATGGCCCGAAAGGCCGCTTGGGCCTTTTTCACCGACTGGGGCCCGATCCACACCCGGTCTCCAGGCATATCTCCCTGGGGAATGTCCTCCGGGGCCTCTGGCGGCTGCCAGTCTGCGCAAGCGTTTTCCAGTCTTTTGATCACTTCATATGACATGCTTCGCCCTCCAAACTGCGTTCATATTTATTTATCATACTCCCTGGGAGCAGGAGAATACCATCATAAAAGCTCAGAGCATTTTAGATTTTGTTCCCTTTTTTCCCACAGCCGCCGGCAGAAGGGAAAGAGGGGCCTGCCCTCAGGCAGACCCCTCTTTCTTCTATAGGAGGAAACATGAATGTTTACTCTTGTTTTATCAGTTTTTCCAGCCGCGCGGCCAGCTCTGCGCCCATGCGCACCTGGGTTTTCAGCGAGGGGTGGGACACCGCCCCAAAGCCCTCGGTGAGCAGGTTCACGCCAATCAGCTTAAAGCATGCCACCCGCCGGTCGCCTGTTTCGCGGCGGTATGCCTCTACCACCTCTTTTATATTGTCCCAGAGATAGTAGTCCAACGGCCCCAGGGTGCAGACAATCAGAGCCTCCGGCCCGTTCAGCCGGCGCACGGTTTCTAAAAACGCCCGGTAGCGGTCAGAAAACCAGGCCTCCTCCTCGTCCGCCACGGCCAGGTCCTGATAGAACCGCACCGGCCCCACATCGTTGGTGCCCAGGTTGATCAGCACAATATCCTTGCGGTTGTGCTCAAAGTCCCAGAGAGCAGGCGCACGGCCCAGCCGCTCGTGGCAGTACAGGTCTGTATACTCATAGACGTCCTCCATCTGCTTGCCGGGGAACCTGGGGTATTTTGCCCTGCCCGCCCCAATGCCGGACACGCTGATCATGCTGAACTCCGCCCCAAGCTTTCTGCCGGCCACTGCGCCGTAGGTCATCCAGCCGTTTTCCTCTGCGGTCTCAAAGAGGGCGTCCCGGTCCGGGGCCTCGTTTCCAAAGCCGCAGGTGATGGAGTCCCCGATGAACTCAATGGCAAGGCCCTTTTGGAGGGAATCCACAGGCCGCAGCTCCCCGTCTGTTTCCAGCGCAAGAAGCCCGGTCTTTCCCCGCATGTTCTCTGAGAGCTTGACCATGCGCAGGGTATGCGCCCCCTGCTCCCCGTCGAACAGGTCGTACCAGGCCTCCCGCTGGGCGCACTTGAACCGGCAGGTCAGGGTCTCCCCGTCCTCTCCCACCACCCCCACGCAGGGGTAGTCCACAGGAGCGTCCGGGGGCATTGGCAGCCTGTCCTCATAGGCAAGAATCCGCGCCCGGAGCCGCGTCCCCTCAAAGGCCACCGTAAAACCGGAGCAGGTCCAGTTAAAAAACAAAGCCTGGGTCTCCGTGTCAAAGAAGGTGCGGCCATGACATTTTACCATCTGGCCCAGGCTGCTTGCGGAATAGCTTTTCATGGGGCTTCCTCCTCTACCAGGGCTGTGAAGGGGAACGCCGGAAGCCCTGCGCTGTTGAACAGGGGCATCTCGCAAAAGTTCTGCTCTCCCAGCTCAATTTGCACCGGCTTGCCCCCGCGGAAGGCCTCGCAGGTGAGCAGCAGCCGGTCGCCCGCCACAGACACAGCGGGGAAGACCTCCTCGCCCTCTACCGTGACGCGGAGGGCCTGCCCCGGCTCCCCCTTCAGCACAAGCCCGCCGCCCCCGTCTTTGAACGCCACAGAAATCCTGTCGCCCTCCCGGGACGCGCCCATGTACCGGGGGCTGTCCGCCAGAATGTCCTCGCCGTACACATATTTTCTTGCCAGCAGGGCCAAACGCTCGCCCACCGGCTTCTTTTTTCTCACATGAATATTGATTTTGTCGCCAGCGTCCATAATGCACACATTGTGCACTCCCGCAAGGGCGTCGGCCGCTGCCCGCTGCTTGGCCCGCATGACGTTGTAATGCTTGGCCCCTGTAACGCCCCGGCCCTGGAAGGGCGCAAGCTCCACCTGCAAAAAGGGCAGCTCCTTTCCCCACAGCCTTCGCCAGCTCTGTATCAGGGTTTTCATGCTCTCGTCGTAGAAGTCCTGCCAGCCCCGAAAGTCGTCGTCCTCCCCCTGATACCAGACCACGCCCCGCACCGCGTAGGGGGCCACCTTTTTCAGCATGTTTTCATACAGCCCGCCGGGACGGACCGCTCCCCGGGGGCCCACCATGTACGGGGTGTAGTCCATAGGAGGCAGGGGCGGCGGGGCTCCGTTTTTGAAAAGCTCCTCCAGGCCAATGCCCATCATAAAGTCGTTCATCCGCTTTTGCTCCTCCGGAGAGGGCTCCCGCTGGGGCTGGTCGGAGAGGGCAAAGTATTTTTGCAGGTCAAGGGCCCTGCAGCCCTCCTGATACCATTCCAGCACCGGCTTCAGCGCAGGGTTGGCCTTTATGTCCTCTGGGTCTGTCCAGGCGGCGGCAGGCGTGCCCCCCCAGTTGACCCCGATGAAGCCCACCGGAACCCCCAGGCTTTCCCGCAGCTTTCGACCCATATAGGCCGCTGCCGCGCTGAACATCCCCCGGTTCTCCCTGCCCGACCAGGCGCGCCAAAAGCCCTCGTCCGGGTAGGGCTCCTTTTCCACGCAGCCCACGAAATTTGCCTGGGGATAGCGGATAAAGCGCAGCCCCGGGTCCTCCCCGGTCTGGTACATCTCCTCGGCGTCCTGGTCAAACTTCAGATGGAACTCCATATTAGACTGCCCGCCGGCCAGCCAGACCTCGCCCACGGCCACATCCTGAAATGTCAGCCGCTCCCCGGTCAGCTGGGAGGAGACTGTCATCTCCGTCCGCTCCGTTGCCGGCATGGGGGGCAGCAGGGCCCTCCACCGGCCCCCCTCCGCCCTGACAGTCTGCCGGCTGCCGCCCAGAGCAACGGTCACCTGGTCGTCTCTCACGCTTCTGCCCCACACCGGGACAGGCTCGTCTCGCTGCAGCACCATGTGCTCGCCAAAAATCAATGCAACCTGCAATTTCATGCGCTCATCCCCTTTACAAAATCCTTCCCTCCGTGTCCTTAAAGAACCTGTCGCAGTCCCGGGCCGCCATCTCCGGGCATTCGTCCGCGCCGCCGTGGCCCAGGTGCTGATAGGTCAGCAGCGAGGCCCCGGGTATGGTCTGGGCGATTTGCAGGGCGTCCTCCGCTTTGGCCAGGGGGTCCAGGCCGCCGTTCCAAATCAGAACCGGCACAGGGATTTTGGACAGCTTTTCATAAAAATCCTCCCGTGAGACCGCGCCGCAGCAGCTCATGTCCCCCTGGTTGCGCACCGTGAACTCCTCCCTGGTCCGGCTCATCAGAATCTCTGTGTGCTCCTTATGATTTGCGGCCCTGCGCGCCAGACGCTGGGGGTTGTTGGTGGGCCAGCTTTCCATCCAGGCCATTTTTTCCAGGGCCTCATAGTTTCCCACCAGCTGGTCCGGGTCCGGGGCCTGGAAGGGCGGGCGGGCCTCGCCGCTGTCATGATACTGGGCAATCCCGTCCACGCACACAAAGCCCCGAAGGAGCTCCGGCCTGTGAAAGGCAATATGCCACCCGGCCCAGTTGCCGTGGGACACCCCGGTGTAGTAGAAGCTGGGAATGCCCATTGCCCCGGCAAACCGGATGAGATCCTCCCCCCAAATTCTGGTGAAGTTCTGGGGCGTGGGGCCGTCAATATGGCTGGACCTGCCATAGCCCCGCATATACACCAGGAAGGTATGATAGTCGTAGGGCTCCTTGCCCAGCAGCTCCATGTGGCAGTCTGTCAGAAAGAAATTCTGGGTGGAGAGCAGGTATTTGTCCCCGCTTCCAAATTCCTTGTAGGCCAGGGTCACGTCCCCCAGGTCTATGGTTTTTATTTCACTCATCCGCAATTCCTCCATATTCGTCGTTTGGGGCCTCTTGAAAATAATTATAGCAAGCCGGACCGCGCCGGCAATATCAGAAAAAGTGAACCGGCTTTTGATTTTGTTGCCGGTTTTGCACCGGCCGGGATTTTTTATTGCAAATGAAGTGTACATATTTTAAGGCAAGGCCGGCCCGGATTATGGCAGAATAGAAGGGGAAAAGACCGTGAACAGCAAGCGGCGCAACACAGAAACCATGCAGAAGGAGGAAAAAGTATGCCAGAAATCAGAGAGCCGGACCGGCTGGACAAGCTTTTGGACAAGCAGTTTGTCATGACCGACGCAGGCCGGATCGACCGGATTCGGGACCTGTACACCACATTCAACGACAAGGTGGACCTGGACGCCCTGAAGCAGGGCGGCTACATTGACGCGGTAGACAAAATGATGGAGCCCATTACCATGAGCCTGGACGACCACGCCCCGGAGGTGGTGGCCTATTGGGCCAAGCAGGGGATGGTCAAGGAGTTTCACGGCCAGAACGACGTGATGAGCTGGACAGAGTATGAGGCCCGCACCGGCTACCACTGGGAGGACGCGGAGGGCCAGGCCCCCCAGAACACCCGGAAGCTGTGGAACTCCTTTGTGCCTGTCTCCGCCTTCCGGCCGGAGAACCGGGACCGGAAATACCCCGCGGTGGTGGTGCTGCACGGCGGCTTTAACCCCATCAGCGTCATCGACGGCTGGGGCTGGGTGCAGGAGGCGGCCAGGCGGGAGTGGATTGTCATTGCGCCCTCTTTGGAGCTGGACGACATCATTGCCGAAATACTGGAAAAGGCGGAGCAGCTGTACCCCATTGACAAGAGCCGGGTGTATGCCTGCGGCTTCTCCTATGGCGGCTTCATGTCCAACCTGCTGGGCAACAAGCGCCCCGACCTTTTCGCCGCCGTGGCCCCCTGCGGCGCGCCCATATCCAACGGCTTTTGCGAAAAAGCCCTGGGCCCTGAGCCCCAGACTCCCTTTGACGGCGTATCCAGAGCCGGGAAGATGGGCGTCTACATGCCTGTTATGAACATTTATGGCAACCTGGACGGCTTCCGCTTCCCCTTCTATGATTTCAAGGATTACTTCACCGGGGAGAGCGGCACAAAGGACCTGATCAACGGCGTCAACGCCTGGGCGCGGGTCAACCATGCCGCCGGGATTTCTCTGGACGCGGTTATGGCCCTGAAGGACCGGGAGGACGTCTCGATTGAGGAAAAATGTATTGGCCTGCCCTTGGAGCCGGACTGCCGGGAGACCATAGAGCGGGAGGGCATCACCAGCTATATTGCCAGCCTGAAAAGCGAAGACGGCATTGTGCGCACCCGGATTATGTGCACCATGAACATGCCCCACTGGCCCACCCCGGAGATGTCCCGGCAGGCCTTTGCGTTCTTCTCCCACTTCTCCCGGAACCCGGAGACCGGGGAGAGCGTTTATCACCCATAAGCCATACAAATAGCACGGAGCGGGGAAAGCCTCCCCGCTCCGTTTTTGTCTCCGCTCTGTCTGCGCTACAAAATGCGCGCCTCTGTCTCCGGGTCGAACAGGTGCAGCCTCTGGGGGCTCCACGCCATCCCCACCCTCTCTCCCGGGCGGTATCTGTCAAAGCGGGTGGCCGGGACCACCGCCAGCAGCTCTTGTCCCTCTGCTTTTAAATGGACATGCAGCTCCGCCTCCACCGGGTCCGCCTGGCTGACCACTGCCGGGATTCCGGCCTCCCCCATGGAGATGTGAACCGGGCGGACCCCCAGAATCACCCTGCGCCCATTGTCCTGGGGGGTGAGGGCCGCGCATCTCTTTTCCGGCAGCGGAAGCTCCTGCCCCAAGGCCTCCACCGTCCAGCCCTTTTCCCTCCGCCGCAGAGCCGCGGACCGGATGATATTCATGGGCGGCGTGCCCACAAAGGCCGCTGTATACAGGTTGGCCGGCCGGTTGAACAGGTCCCGGGGCGGGCCGGTCTGCTCTATTCTGCCGTTCTGCATCACCACAATCCGGTCTCCCAGAGCAAAGGCCTCCTCCTGGTCATGGGTCACATAGACAAAGGTGGCGCCCAGCCGCTGGTGCAGCGACTTGACCAGGCCCCGCAGTCTGCGGCGCAGAACCGGGTCCAGGTTGCTGAAGGGCTCGTCCATAAGGAACAGCCTGGGGCGGCGCACCAGGGCCCGGCCTATGGCTATGCGCTGCCGCTGGCCCCCGGAGAGCTCCCGGGGGTAGCGGTTCAAAACCTCGTCCAGCTCCATCAGCCCCGCCACCTCCTGTACCTGCCGCTGAAGCTGCTCTCTGGGAACATGCTGGCTTTTCAGGGGAAAGGCCAGATTCTCATACACCGTATAGTTGGGGTAGAGGGAATAGTTCTGAAAAATCATGGCAATGTCCCGCTGCTCCGGGGGCAGCTCCACAATAGAGCGGCCGTCCAGCAGAATGTCCCCGGCAGACACCTCTTCCAGACCGGCAATCATCCGCAGGACCGTGGACTTGCCGCAGCCGGAGGGGCCCAGAAGCACTATAAACTCTCCCCGCTGGATTTCCAGGTCAAAGCCCTGTACTGCCAGCACCCCTTCGTTTGTGGTGTAGGGCTGGCTCTCCTGACGCTGCCGGATGGCCTTTGCCCGCTTTCTGCCAAACAGCAGGCCCTCTACCTTTGCAAAGGGGTATACCTTTACCAGTCCCCGCAGGCTGAGCTCACTCATCTTCCGCCCCGCTTTCCGGCTCGTCATACAGCCTTGCCATTTCCAGACTGGGCATGGAGGCCGGGCGCTCTCCGTTGCTGCCGTCTCCGGCCCCCTCCTCCTCTGTCTGGGCAAGGCCCCTGTCGGCCATGAATTTCTGCAGCTGCTTTTCCACCCCGCCGCAAATCAGGTCCATATACAGCCCTGGAAGAATCAGCAGCACAATGGGGTAGAAATCGATCAGCAGCGCCACCAGCGCCAGTAAAACCAGCCGAAGAAGGGTCTTCAGGGGATTCTGTCCGGCAAAGTACAGGGCCATGCGCAGATACATCCCTATGCCGCCCTCAAACCGGGAGAGGGCAAAGGGCAGGTGGAGCGTTGCCGCCGCCCAGACCAGGGCAATGACGCAGCCAATAAGAAAGTAGGCCACACCAAAATTGTTTTGCTGCTGCATCCGCCAGCCGTACCACAGGGTAAAGGACAGCAGCCCGCCGCTGCCCAGCGCAATCAGCGAAAGGGGCAGGCCCTTTCTCAGAGAGCCCTTCAGCGCGCGGAAAAAATCCCCCGCCACCCCGTTGCCGTTCTCCCGGATGACCTTGGCGGTGGTATGGAAAAGGGCGGCTGTGGCCGGAATGACCGTGACCACCGGCAGGCAGCACAGCACCCAGAAAAAGCTGACGATCATCATGTTGGCAATGCGGACCATGGCGGACATCAGCGGATTGTCGTACTGAAAGGCTCCCATATTCTCTCCCCCGCTCCACTCAGATTTCCGGATTCTCCACCACCGCCGTCCCGCCGGCCGGGATGCGGCAGCTGCTTTTGCCCACCTGAATCCACAGGTCCGTGCAGGTGGGGTTGTAGATTTTGCTCCCGTCCGCAGAGTATATCCTCTGCCGGAAGGCCAGGATATATGCCGCCAGCTCGGTATTTCCCGCAAACCAGACGTCCTGAGAAAAGCCGGACACATAGCGCAGCAGCTTCTCCATTACATCCCAGTTTCCGTCTGCGTCAAACTCATAGGCATGGCCCCAAAGGTAGAACAAGGCCGGACCAAAGGCCGGGCCCTCACAGAATTTCTCCGCCAGGGGCATCAGCTCCGGGTCATTGTGGTGGCAGGTGGGATGCCACTCCAGCATGTCCTCCGGGATGGAAAAGCTGTGGGTCGACTCCACCGTGCGGGCCCCGATATAGCCTGCCAGCCTTAAAAGCTCCTTCACATTTCCGTCATAGGCGCCAAAGGGATAGGCGAAGAAGCGCACCAAAGCGCCAGACAGCCGTTCCAGGGCCCGGCGGTCCTCCACCAGCTCGTACATTGCCATGGGCGTGCCCACATTCTGCAAAAAGGAATGCCACAGGCTGTGCCCCGCCACCTCGTGGCCCTGGTAGAGGGTCCCTACCTCCTCCTCCGTCACCTTGGAGATATCCGTCTCCCGCCCGGAGACCACCGCACTGCCCTGAAAGCCCAGTATGCCGGCGTTCAGGTTAAAGGTTCCCTTAACGCCGTATTGGTTGAACAGCTCCACCAGACGCCTGTCCTGCACCACGCCGTCGTCATAGCTGAAGGTCATGGCCTTCTTCTTGCCGCCGGGGTACAGCATAAAATCGTTTCTCTGTCCCATAATACAGGGTCCTCCCTTGCTTTACAAGAGATAGGCATAATCCTCCAAACAGAATTATGCCTATCCCTCTGTGTATTCTCAAGCTCTGCTTATATCGCAAACGCACTTGAAAACCGGTATTTACCGATTTTCAGGCAGGGCGGCGCGGGCACGCCTGTGCCGCCTGGTTCAAAAGAGGTACCACTTCTTTTGAACTGGGTTAACTATACCTGCTCCGCGCGAATGGCGTCCTCTTCTTTTCTGGGGAAGGGGAACGCGGAATTGGTGCTCTCCTCCACGTCGATCTTTGTGCCGTCGAATTTGAACAACAGCTTCTTGGTCAGGCAGGTCTCTGTCCAACGGCAGACCACCTGGAAGACGTTTTCCTCCAGCCACCCGCCGCTGGCCACCAGCAGCTGGGTCTGGGCGTCGGGGGTCTTCACCAGGTTGGTAAAACGCCCGCCATAGGTAGCCACGCGAATCGCCTCTTTGCTGCCGTCCGGCTGGGTGACATTCCACACGCAGCCGTAGCAGTCAAAGTCAAAGGAGAACTCGCTGACCTGAATGCTCTTGGACCCGCCCATGAAGCTGCGCATTTCAGGGGACAGCTCGCCGTTTGTGACCTTGTATTTTTTGCCGGAAATGGACTCGATCCGGGGGCTGAAGGGCCGGCAGACAGGGTTGGGGGTGTTCAGGCTGGCCAGCTTACGGACCAGCCTGTCTCTGGCCTCCTCATTCTCCGGCACATCTCCGCTGCCGATCTTCTCCAAAAAGTCCCAGGTCAGGTCCAGGGTGGTCTGGGCCCAATGGGCGCCCACCGCGGTCTCGGTGATGGCGATGATCATATCCTGCTCGGGGCACACAATGGTGAACTGGCCCATAGCCCCGTCCGCCCGGTAGACGCCCTTGGGCTTGCACATCCAAATCTGGAAGCCATAGCCCAGGAAATTGTCAAAGGCCTGGGGGTTGTTGATGGACTCTGTGGCAGACTCGTTCTGAAGGGTGGTGGCCAGCTTCACATAGTCCTCGGCCAGAATGCGCTCCCCCTCCCAAACGCCGCCGTCCGCATACAGCTTCATCAGGCGCAGGTTGTCCTCTGTGGTAGCCAGCAGGCCGCCCCCGCCGGTCTCCATGCCGTCGGCCATGCAATACCAGCGCAGGTTCTCCGGGTCAATGCCGATTTTGTGGAACAGATGCTGGCTGAGAAACGCGTGCAGCCCCAGGCCGGTCTTTTTGCGCACAATGGCGCCCAGCATGGTAGAGCCCACTGAATTGTACATAAAGGTGGTGCCGGGCTCATGGTTCACAGGCGTGTGCAAAAAGTCGCGAATCCAGTTCTCCGAGTTCCTGGGCATTTCATCCATGCCGTTGCCCATGCACAGCACGTCCCGCACCTTCAGAGCCTTCAGGTTCTCGCTGGGGTCCTGGGGGGCCTCCTCCGGAAAAATGTCGATCAGCCGCTCGTCCAGCTTCAGCAGGCCCTGGGTGTAGGCAATGCCCACTGCCGTGGCCGCGTAGGTTTTGGTGTGGGACTGAAGCCCGTGGCGCAGGTTGGGGGCATAGGGCGCCCACCAGCCCTCGGCGCACACCTTGCCATGCCGCATAATCATCAGGCCGTGCATCTCTGTGTTGCTGTGCTCCAATGTGTCGATATAATGGAGGATGTCCTCGCTTTTGATTCCTACAGCCTCCGGCGTGGTTCTTTCAAATTCCTTGCGCATACTGAAATCCCTCTCTTTTCTTTTATATAATTTCTTATGTCATGCTTATTAACCCTTTACGCCGCCTACCACCATGCCCCGCACTAGCTCCTTCTGGATGAAGGGGTAGACGCACAGAATGGGCAGAATGGCAATGATGGCAATGGCCATGCGCGCGCCCTCGGTGGGCATGGACTTATAGGCCAGAGCGGCGGACTCGGCGGCAGTGTCGCCGGACTTGAGGAAGGCGATGTTGTCCATCAGCTTCTTCAGGTAGACCTGGATGGTGTAAAGCTTGGTGTCGGAAATATAGTACAGGCCGTTGGTCCAGTTGTTCCAGTAGCCCAGGGCGGCGAACAGGCCAATGGTGGTCATAACCGGCTTTGACAGCGGCACCATAATCCTGGCGTAAATTCCCAGGTCATTGGCCCCGTCCAGCCGGGCCGCCTCAATAATGGAATAGGGTATGTTGGCATTGTAATAGTTGCGGACCATCAGCACGTTCATGGCGCCCATCAGGCTGCCGGGAAGAATCAGGGCCCAGATGGTGTTCTTGATGTGGAAGATGCTGGTCCAGATGATGTAGCTGGCGGTGAGGCCCCCGTTGAACAGCACGGTGAAGAACAGGATAAAGGCGAACACATTCCGGTATTTGAAGTCCTGCCGGCTCAGGGGATAGGCGAACAGGGAGGTGATCACCAGGTTTGTCACCGTGCCTACCACTGTCACCACAATGGTCATCAGATAGCAGCGGCCGATGGTGATGCGTTTGGCCCACAGATAGTCGTAGGCCGCAAGAGAGAACTCTCTGGGCCAGAAGGAATAGCCCCCCTGAGACAGCGCCGCCTCGCTGGAAAATGAGGTGGAGAGCATCAGGATAAAGGGGATGACGCAGTAAATGGCCAGCAGGCTCATAAGCACAAGGGCAATGTTGTGAAAGGCGCGCTCGTCCTTGATTGCCGGCGTGCTTTGCATGGTTTCTTTTTTCATTTCATTCACCTCAATCAGAAGAGTGCGTTTTCGCTGTCTACCTTGCGGACAATAGCGTTGGAGGTGACCACCAGCACAAAGCCGATAATCGCCTGGAACACGCTGGCCGCTGAGGACATGCCCACATTGTTCAGCTCCAGCAGAGCCCGGTACACATAGGTGTCAATGGTTTGGGTGGTTTGCACCAGCAGGCCCTGGCCCAGGGGCACCTGATAGAACATGCCGAAGTCTGAGTTAAAGATGCGGCCAATGCTCATCAGCATCATCAAAATGATCATGGGCTTCAGCATGGGCAGGGTAATGGCGGTAATCTGCTGCAGCTTGTTGGCCCCGTCCAGCCTGGCCGACTCATACAGGCCCTTGTCAATGCCCCCAATGGAGGCCATGTAGATGATGGAGCTTTGGCCCGAGGACTGCCAGAAGTGCACAATGGTCAGAATAATGGGCCAATACTGGGCGGAGGCATACCAGTTGATGGGGTTGTCCTTAAAGAAGGTGGCGTTTAAAAAGCCATAGTTGGTGCTTAAAAAGCCATAGACCAAAAAGGACAGGATAACGGCGGAGACCATGGACGGAAAGCAGATAATGGGCTGAATGAGCTTGGCGATTTTTCTGCTGGATATTTCCGCCATCAGAATGGCAATGCTCACGGAGATGACCAGCCCCAGGGCAATCCACACCACATTATAGCACACGGTGTTGCGGATCATCGTCCAGGCGTCCTTGGTTTTGAACAGGAACTCAAAGTTGTCCAGCCCAGTCCAGGGGCTGTTCCAGATGCCAATGGAGAAGTTGACCTTTTTAAAAGCGATCAAAATGCCGAACATGGGCAGGTAATTGTTGCACACAATGTAAATCAGCCCTGGCAGCATCATAAGGTACAGCGGCAGGGTGTTCCGGAATTCCGCCCTTCGACGGAGCTTTTTCTTTTCTGCCAGCAGCCCGTCATACTGTGAAGTACCATTTGGGTTTGTCACAACAGCAGCCTCCTCATAAGTTTATATGCCAAGTTTACACTTTTTTCTTAACCATGTCTTTAAAAAAAGTACACCCTGGTTCTGCTTTTCTATCAATGCTTTTCAGCGGCAAGGGCGGAGGCATCTCTGCCTCCGCCCCTTTCATTTTTTGCCACAAACTATTTTCAGATGGTCTTCAGCCACTCGTCCACCTGGCTCTGATACTCCGCGATAATATCGTTGATACCGGCGGTCTCCAGCTCCTCAAGGAACTTGGGCAGGAACTCGTCCGGATTCACGTCGCCGTAGGTCAGCACCTTATAGTACTGGTCGTAAACGTTGGACACAGCCGCCACCTGGGTAGAAACCGGCTCGCTGTTGGGAATGAAGCCCAGCAGGGGCGGGTTCCAGGCGCCGTCCAGCAGCTCCTTCATAAAGCCCTTATCCGCCTCAGAGGTGTTGCCGTCCATGCCATAAAGGTTGAACTGGTTGCCAAAGGCGCCGCAGGTGTACAGGGCGGTGTAGGGGACCGTGTCGATGCCCAGGCCCTCGGGATAGACGATAGAGCTGTGGTCCTCGTTCCACTCCCAGCTGGTGCCCTCAACGCCATAGATCAGGTTGCTCATAACGAACTCATCCGTCCAGATGAGGCTGAGCATCTTGGCGGCGGCAGAGGGGTTCTCGGAGGTGTAGGCAATGCCGTAGGTCAGGGTGTTGGTGGTCATGTCAGAGGTAGCGATCTCAACCGCCTTGAAATTGCCGCCATAGGAGTTGTTCATGGTGAACATCTGCTCAATGGTCTCAATGGAATAGGCATGGCCCATGATAACGCCCTTGCTCTGGCCGGACATGATGATGGCGTCATGGCTCAGGGTGTTGGTAGAGCCCTCGGGGTCAGAGTAGCCGGCCTGAGACCACTTGTAGGCCATCTCAACGCCCTTTTTGAAGGCGTCGGTGGTAAAGTAGTTCACAAGCTGGGTGCTGTCGCCCACAGTGGCGGCATACTGGCCCACAATAGAGGTGTGGTCCTCAAAGGCGGTCAGGCTCACCAGCTGGTTGTTGTACACGCCCGGCACCTGGTCGGGAGCGGCGGCCTTCAGGGCAGGCATGGCCGCGTCCAGGTCGTCCAGGGACTTGATAGCGCTCCAATCCACAGCATCGCCATAAACCGCGTCGTCGTAGATGTACTTCCAGCTGAGCACCTGGCCCTTGTAGCAGGGCACAGCGTAAATTTTGCCGCCCACTGTGCCGGAACGAATCCAGTTCTCGGGCAGCACGCCCAGGGCGCCGGCCAGCTCGTTTTCCGCATAGGGAGTCAGGTCGGTCATGTAGCCGTTGGTGACATAGGTGTTCAGGTTGGTGGCTATGATGATGTCATACTTCTCGCCAGAGGCCAGCGCCATGCTGACATTGGTGTCGTAGTCTGTGAGAGAGGCCAGCTCCAGCTCCATCTCATAGTCGGTGATGCCCAGCTCGTCGTGGATGTAGTTGTTGATGGTGTCCTCAACAAACTTGATGTCCTCTGTGGCCGGGATGGTCATCATGGTGGGCAGGGTCAGGCGCACACGGTAGGGCTCGCCCTCGGTGGAAGCCTCGCTGCTCTCAGGCTCGCTTGCCTCGCTGCTGCCGGCGTCTGACGACAGGGAGCTTTCGCCGCCGGCAGAGCTGGCGGAGCTGGTAGAGCTGGCGTTGTCGCCGCCCCCGCAGGCCGCCATGCACATAACCATGCAAAGCGCCAGAAGCAGGGCAATGATCTTCTTTGGTTTCATTTTGCTCGTCCTCCAATTTTACATTATTTACCCTCTCGGGCCTATTTCAGTACATTCAAATAATGCCATTTTTTCAGCCCAAAATCATTCAATTTGCTGTCTTCCACTTTAAAAATAGTACAATTTTTTGCTTTTGCAAAGGCCGGCCATTAAAAATGTTCCTGCCGGTTTCAAAAAACACCACACCGCAGCCGCTCAGATTTCGTGCTCGCAAAGCCACTCGGCGCACAGCCGGGCCCAGTGGGCCACATGGGGGATATCCATTCCCAGGTCGTTGTCTCCGTCCGCCAGGGCCAGGCCATGGACCCCCTGGGGGAAGCAGTGCAGCTCAAACTCTACCCCTGCCGCTGTCAAGGCGCTGCCCAGGGCAAAGGAGTGGCGGGCGTCGTCGCTGTTGGTCTGCCAGATAAAGCATGGGGGCGTGTCCAGGGTCACATTGGCCTCCGGGGCCATAAAGAACCGCTCCTCCAGCTCCTGCCGGGTGGTTCGTTTGAACATGCCCGCCGGGAACGCCGAAAAGGCAAAGGCCCCGTAGCAGATTACCGCCGCGTCGGGCCGGCAGGACTCCCTCTCTATTATATCATCCGCTCCGGCCTCTCCGCAATCAAAATGTGTGGCGCAGTTTCCGCTGAGCATGCCCCCTGCGGAGAAGCCCATCACCGCCACCTTGTCCGTAATGCCCAGCTCGTCTTTTCTGGCCCGAAGAAGGCGTATGGCCCGCTGCATGTCGTGCATGGCGTCGTAGCGGGTATAGGGCTGCAGCCGGTAGGTCAGAATTGCCGTGTTGAAGCCCTGCCTGGCAAAGTGGTATGCCACATTCACGCCCTCGCACCCCGAGCGGCTCAGAAAGCCGCCCCCGTGGGCCACAATAATTGTCCCCCTGGGCTCAGTCTGCCCCTGACCGTGTACAAATATCAGGGAGGGCTGGGGCTGCAGGGGGGTCTTTTCCCCGTCATACCCCGGCGCGCCCTCCTCCCACAGGGGGATTTGATGGAACTTCGCAATGGCCTGGTTCCAGACCTTCAGGTTTCTTTCCAGGTCAAAGGTCCCGTCGGGCTTTCGGTGCTGTGACACTGGGATGATCACCCCCTTTTCCGCCACCATTTTTTCCAGAATGGAATAATTTTGCTCAAACATTGCCGCGCTCCTTTCTTTAATAATATAATATGCGGAAAAAGCCATCCGCTACAGGACGGCTTCCCCGCTTCAGGTTCAGTTCAGAATCCCTTTCAAGGAGATCATCTTCTGCTGGGTCATCTCCTCCAATGTGCACACCGCGCCCTCGCGCCCCACGCCGGAATACTTATAGCCGCCAAAGGGCTGGTGGGCCAGGCGGTAGTTGCCCGAGCCATTGATAATGCAGGCCCCGGCCTGCACGTTGTTGGCCACCCGCATGGCTGTCTTCATGTCAGAGGTGATAACCCCCGAGGACAGGCCGTACATGGTCTGGTTGGCGATCTCCAAAGCCTCCTCCTCCGTGTCAAAGGGGATGACCGGCCACACCGGCCCGAACACCTCCATGTCCCGGGCAATGTCCGTGTCTTTGGCAGCCTCAATGACAGTGGGCTCCACAAAGGCGCCGTTGCGCTTGCCGCCGCACACCAGCCGCCCCCCCTGCCGGATGGTGTGGTTAATCTGCTCCTCCACATCTCTTGCGGAGCTCTCCCGCACACAGGGGCCCAGCTCTACGGTGGGGTCCAGGGGGTCTCCCACCTTCAGCTTACTCAGCCGCTCTGCCAGCTCGCTGACAAACCTCCGGTAGATTCCCCGCTGGACAATGAACCGCTTGCTGGCGCAGCAGGTCTGGCCGGCATTTCCCACCCGGCCGTTGACAGCCTCGCTCAGGGCCAGCTCAAAGTCGCAGTCGTCAAAGATGATCAGCGGGTCGTTGCCCCCCAGCTCAAGAGAAACCGGGCGCAGGGCCTTGGCGCAGGTGTCGGCCAGGGAGATTCCCACCTCGGTGCTGCCGGTAAAGCTCACTGCCGCCACCCGGGAGTCCCCTGCCGCCGCGGCGCCGATCACGCTGCCTCTGCCTGTTACGCAGGAGACCGCGTTTACCGGCGCCCCCGCCTCATGGAGCAGCTCCACAAGAACCACCGCGCTACGGGGCGTTTTGCCCGACGGCATAAGCACCACGCTGTTGCCTGTCACCAGCATGGGGGCCAGCTTGTGGGCGGCCAGCTCCACCGGGTAGTTGAAGGGCACAATGTTGGCAAACACCCCCAAGGGCTCGTGGATGGTAAAGGCCACGTCCCCCTGGGAACGGGGCTCGCCGTTATAGGGCAGGGTTTTGCCGTAAAAGGTGTAGGCCGCAGCATTGTAGATGCGGAAGATGGCCGCATTGGCATACACCTCGGTGCGGCACTGCTCGATGGGCTTGCCCCCCTCCTCGCACATGAGCCGGGCGATTTTTTCTACATTTTCCTTCTCTGTCACCAGCTGGGCATAGCGTTCCAGCACGGCGGTCTTCTCGTGCAGGGGCACAGCGGCCCACTCCTTCTGTCCCTCAACCGCCAGGGCAATCGCCCGGTCCAGGTCTTCCAGGGTGGCCTCAGGCACAGTGTCCACCACCTGGCCGGTAGCCGGGTTCACCACCTCAGAGGTCCTGCCGTCCGAGGCGTCCACATGCCTGCCCCCAATGATCATTTTCATCTCCTTGCCCTCCTATTCCAATGCGCTCAGATATTCCCGGTCCGCCAGGATGGTGGTGAAGTTGTCGCCGGTATAGGCGTACTCCCGCTCCACAATATAAGCCTGTACCCCCTGGGCATCCGCGGCCTTTTTCAGCTGGGGCATATTGATGATGCCGTCCCCCAGCTTGCAGTTGATCTTCTGGTGCTCCTCAAACACCGCCTTCATCTCCGGCGTGAGGATGGGCCTGCCGTCCGGGCCCCGCCGGGCCCCGGCAAATATGTGCTTCAGGTCGTCCTCAGGCCCCAGCGCCCTGGCGGTCTCCTTGACATGGATCAGGTCGAACCGGCCTGCATGGGCCTCAACAAATTCCGCCGCGTTGACCCCGGCCCGCCAGGCCCAGGCAGCGTCCAGCTCAAAGGTGACCAGCTCCGGGTCCGTGTTCTTCAGCAGGATGTCGATTACCGTCTCATCGCCGTAGCGGTCAAAGTCGTTGTTATGGTTGTGATAGCCATAGCGCAGGCCCGCCGCTTTTGCCTTGCGGCCAAGCTCATTGAGCAGTCCGGCCTTTTCGTAGGCCTCCTCTCTTGAGCCCACCCGAAGCCCGGGGCAGACGATAAACCGCGCCCCTGTCTCCGGCAGATACCCCAGCATCTTCTCTGTGTCCTCTATGTCCACATGGGCGCTGATGGCCGTGAGGCCGTACTCCTCCAGCACAGCCCGGAACTCCTTGGGGCTGTACTGGTCATAGGGGCAGCGGAACAGCTCAATGCCCCGGTATCCGGCCCGCCGGGTCATGTCCAGGTAGCCCCGGAAGTCCCGCTGGATCTCCCCCACAAAGGAGGCGGTGATCAGATAGATATCCTTCATGCCTGCCCCTCCTTTTCTACCAGACGCTTTGTCCGCTCCATCACCTCAAAGCACATCTGAGAGTTATGGAAGGGGCATTTGCCGCCGTTGAGCTTGTCAAAGCCGTGCATACCGTCTACCACATGCCCGCCGTCCTCATCCACCAGGATATTGTTGTACCAGTCCCCGTGCTCCCGGTTTACAAAGTAGGCTTCAATAAACCGCACCT
Source organism: uncultured Oscillospiraceae bacterium (assembly GCA_910587835.1). Lineage (GTDB taxonomy): Bacteria > Bacillota > Clostridia > Oscillospirales > Acutalibacteraceae > Acutalibacter. The sequence continues at coordinate 66,411 of CAJUNQ010000013.1, forward strand.
GCCTCTCGCAGGCGTCCAGAAAGCTCTCGCTGCCGGTCAGCTCATAGCCGCACAGCATGGCGGTCACTGCCTCGGCCTGAGCCCACCATACATGACTGGGCTGGCGTTCCCCTGTGGACAGGTCGCAGCCATTGTAAAGGCTCCCGTAGGGGTCAAAGTCCTTGTCCCGCACCTGCTCCAATATGTCGGTGCACACTGCTTTCATTCTGGCTGTCAGACTGTCGTCCCCTACCAGCTCCGCCACCTTCAGCGCCAGATACCCGATCTCGCAGTCGTGCCCATAGCTCTGGTGGCTTCCCACCCGCCGGCCCTCGGAATCGATGATGGATTTCAGGTTGTGCTGCTCCGGGTCGTGGAGCTTGTCCACAATCAGCTCCGCCATCTCCTTGAGCGCCGCCTTTACCCGGGGGCTGCCGGTGGCCTCAAACAACTGCACATAGGCCTGGCAGAGATGGTGGGGGAACATCACCGCCCCCTGGGGCAGCCTCATTCCCCGGCCCTTTCCCAGGCCGCTGCCCTCCTGGACCCGCCAGTCCCGGGTCATGCTGCCGTGGTAGCAGCCCGGGGCGAATTTCACCCTTGCCTCCATCAGCTCAAAGGCCTCGTTGGCTATGCGCAGGGCCTCCTGGTCGCCGGAGGCTCTGGCATAGGCCGCGCAGCCCATAATCAGAAAGGCCTGGCAGTAGTTGGGCTTGGAATCGTCCAGCACCTCTCCCTGTGCCGAGACAGAGATATATGCCCCCCCAAACTCCTTGTCATAAAACCGCCCCGCCAGGTCCCGGAAGGCATACCCGGCTTTTTCCAGATAGAGGGGGTCGCCCAGCGCCCGGTATGCTGTGGAAAAGGCGTACAGCATACGCCCGGCCAGGGTCAGGCCCCGGGGCTCTGTATTGTCTATCTGCATGTCCAGGGTGACTCTGCCATAAAAGCCGCCGTTCTCATGGTCCACAATATGTTCGCTGGTCCAGAAGGGGAAAATACATTCCCGGGCGTTTTTTTCAGCCCAGCTTCCCAGCTTATCAAGCCTTGTTTTATTCATAGCCGCCTCCTTCTCAGTCGAAGTACACCGTCTTTCCTGTTCTGGCAGACTCATAGATGGCGTCCAGCACCTTGGTGACAGTCAGGGCCTGCTCCGGCGTGACGAACAGCTCCCCCTGGCCGCACAGGGCGTCCACCCAGATTTTTGCCTCGGCCTCGTCGGGCATGACCATGGGGTTGCGGTCAATGGTGTTGGCCATTCTGGGCCGGAAGCCCCTGGTGGCAATGGCGGTATCCACCTTGCGGTTGGCGACCACATGGTTTGCCACCAGGCCGTTGTTGGCGTCTACGCCCCCCTTGGTGCCGCACAGGCGCACCATGCCCTCTACCGGGATGATGTTCATGGCCCAGGAGCAGCGCACATTGATCAGCGCGCCGTTCTTCATGCGCACAAAGCCAAAGGCCGAGTCCTCCAGCTCATACTTGGCAGGGTCCCAGTTGCCAAAGTCGTTGCCCATCTCGTCCACAGTAGCCACCGGGCCAATCTTGTCAAAAGCGGCGCCGGTCACGCTGGCAACCTCGTAGTTGCCCATCATCCACAGGGTCAGGTCCAGGGCGTGGGTAGCCATATCAATCAGCGGACCCCCGCCCTGCTCGGCCTTATTGGTGAAAACGCCCCAGGTGGGTATGCCCCGCCGCCGCCAGGCAGTGGCCTCGGCATAGTAGATTTCTCCCAGAGCTCCGGTGTCCACATACGCCTTCATGGCCTTGTTCTGGTCCATGTGCCGGTACTGGTAGCCAATGGTCAGCAGCTTGCCGGTGCGCTGGTGGGTCTCATACATTTTCATAGCGTCCGCATAGGTAGCCGCCATGGGCTTTTCGCAGATGACATGCTTGCCCGCCTCCATGGCCGCCACCGATATCTCACAGTGCTTGACATTGGGGGTGAGAACATGCACGGCAAAAATGTCGGGGTCCTTCAGCAGCTCCCGGTAGTCGGCAAACACCTTGGCCCCCTCGCAGCCGTACTTGTCGCAGGCCTCCTGGGCCCGCTGGGGGATAATGTCGCAGAACGCGTACATATCGATCCTGTCCCGCTGGGTGGCCATGCCAGGAAAGTGCTTGTCGTTGGCAATTCCTCCGCAGCCGATAAAACCAATCTTCAACTTACTCATGATCCTTCTCCTTTGCTGGTTATATATATTTCATGGCCTTATCATACAAAAATTCGCCGGGGAATTCATTAAAAAAAATCTCCTTGCCTTTTGATAAAATCGCCTGTGGCCCATGCCCGCAAAAGAACGCGCCAGAAGCCGGACCTGCCGGCTTCTGGCGCGTTCTCTTATCTTAGGGCAGCACCGCGCAAAGACCGGCCTACGGCCTTTGCACGTGATTTGCTTGCACTTTTCCCGTCATAGCGCACAGCTCTCGCTTGTCAATCCCTAGATTGGCTACACTCAATCTGTACACTCTGACGAAAAAATTGACTGCGCAACTCACGCGCAATCTTTGTGCGGTGTTGCCTTAGAACTTGTTATCTCCCTTGTTATGGCCTGTTGCGGAGCCTTAAATATACCGGTACATGTCCCCGCTGGGCACATAGGTCACAGGCAGCCGCTCCTCCAACAGCCGTGAGAGCCACTCCTGGGCATAGCGCATTCCCAGCTCCTCCCAGTTAAAGTGCCCCATATTGATGACCGCCTTGGCCCGGCCCTGCTGTGCGGCGTCGCGCACATAAGAGAGCACCGTCCAGTCAATCACCTCTCCCGGCAGAATCACGTCCGCCTTGCGCTCCAGGGTGTCGATAATCTGCACGCTGTACTCCTTGGGCTTGCCGTCTCTGCGCAGGGCCCGGCCCCCCATGGGGTACAAATGCCCCACCAGCGCCAGGGACTTCACCCGGGCGGCAGGGTCGCCCACATAGCGCAGGCCGTTCAGGCCAAGGGTCTCCTTGATACTCCGGCACAGCTCCTCCACCGTGGTCTCTGGAATGTCCACCAGAAAATGCGAAAAGGGAGACGCGTCGGAGGCCTCCGCCCGGGCGTTCTCCGCCCAGCCCATGTACTTCAGCACCCCGGTGAAAATGCCGTCTGGGTCGTGGGCGTGCATGTGGTCGTGGTCCCGCCAGACAGAAATGCCGTGCTCCTCCAGCAGCCTTTGTTTTTCCTCATACACCTGGTTGGGAAAGTCCTCAAACCAGCCGGGCTCGTCCAAAGAGGTGTAGAAGGTGGGCTCATGAACCACAATCAGGTTGGCCCCCAGCTCCGCTGTCCTTCTGATGACGTTCATGGTGGGGGACAATGCCGTCGCCACGCCTGTGCACTGGCTGTCCCTGTCCCCTGCCTTCCAGTCGTCGCAGCCGCGGTAGTCTGGCAGCTGCGGATGGTATGCCAATATCCGGTCAATGACCTCCTGCTTTTTCATAGCCGATTCCTCCCTGTTTTGGTTTCATACCATTCAGTATACTGGCTGGCGCGGCGGTTTTCAACCAAAAAAGCGGAAAAGTCTTTCAATAATGTCTCAAGCCGCCTTTTAAAAGGTTACGAAATCCAAAAAGAAGCTGTTATTTTTGATTGGTATTTTATCCCCCCTCAGGTAAGATGGACAGGTATATCATTGAAAAGTGGGAACATGTGTTGCCCAGAGAAGAAGGAGGCAAAAAATGCTAAAAATTTTCAAGCGGATGGGCAGGACCGAATGGGGCCTGCTCATCACCGGCGTTTTGCTGGTAATCGGCCAGGTCTACAGCGACCTGAAGGTGCCTGACTACATGTCTGCCATCACCCGGCTGGTGAAGACCCCAGGCAGCAGGCTTTCGGAGATCTGGCTTGCCGGGGGCCTGATGCTGGGCTGCAGCCTGCTCAGCATGGGCCTGACCTTTCTGTCAGGCTTTGTCACCGCAAGGCTGGCGGCTACCTTTTCCAGAAATCTCCGCAGCGCCCTTTTCGACGCGGTGGAGTCCTTCTCCCTGGAGGAGATCGACCGCTTCACCACCTCGTCTCTGATTACCCGCTCGACCAACGACGTGGCCCAGATTCAGAATTTCATTTCCGGCGGGTTCACCATGATGCTCCGGGCCCCTGTCACCGTGGGCCTGGCACTGGCAAAAATTTCTGCCAAGCACTGGCAGTGGACAGCCCTGACCACCGGCGCGGTGGTTGTGGTGCTGTGCGTGGTGGCCTTTATCATCACCTATGCCCACCCCCGCTTCCGCAGGCTGCAGGCCCTGACCGACAGCTTGAACCAGGCCATGCGGGAGAACCTCACCGGCATTCGGGTGGTGCGGGCCTATAACGCGGAGGCGTATCAGGAGGAGAAATTTGCCCGGGCCAACGACCGCCTGACGAACAACCACCTGCAGGCCCAGCGCGCCATGAGCGTGATGCACCCGGTCATGCGCTTTTTGAACAACGGCCTCACGGTGGGCATCTACTGCACCGGCAGCTTTCTGATTGTGCAGGCCCTTGGCACAACCGCCGCCATTGACACCTTCTCTGACATGGTGGTCTTTTCCACCTATGCCAGCAAAATTCTGTTTGCGTTTATGGGGCTCAACTTTATTTTCATGCAGCTCCCCAGGGCCTCTGTCTGCGCCGCCCGAATCAACGAGCTGCTGGACACGGTCCCCTCCATCCAGGACGGCGACGCCCAGGAGGGCCGGGAGGGCCTGGCCGGCGTGCTGGAGTTCCGGCATGTGAGCTTCCGCTACCCCGGAACAGACGAGGACATGCTTCATGATATCTCCTTTACAGCCCGCCAGGGCGAGACCGTGGCATTGATCGGCGTTACCGGCAGCGGCAAGTCCACGCTGGTGAACCTGATTCCCCGCTTCTATGACGCCACCGCAGGAGAGGTTCTCTTGGACGGCAGGAATGTGCGGGAGTACACCCAAAAGGCCCTGCGGGGCAAGCTGGGCTACGCCCCCCAGCAGGCCGTGCTCTTTACCGGAACGGTGTCCTCCAACATCCGCTATGGCGAGGGCCCGGACCACCCGGACCCGGAGGAGGCGGTGAGGCAGGCTGTGGAGATTGCCCAGGCAAAGAGCTTTGTGGAGGCCATGGAGGGCGGCTATGACGCGGCCATTGCCCGGGGCGGCGTCAATGTGTCCGGCGGACAGAAGCAGCGGCTCAGCGTGGCGCGCTCCGTGTTCCGCAGGCCGGAGGTCTACCTGTTCGACGACACCTTCTCCGCCCTGGACTACAAAACCGACCAGACCCTGCGGGCGGCGCTGAAGCGGGAGACCGCCGGCGCCACCACATTGATCGTCGCCCAGCGCATTGGCACCATTCGGGACGCGGACAAGATTATTGTTCTGGACGAGGGCCGGGTGGCCGGCATGGGCGTTCATGAGGATCTGATGAAATCATGCGAGCTGTACAGAGAGATTGCGTATACCCAGCTCAGTGAGGAGGAGCTGCAATAATGGCGAAGAATACTTATCAACTGGGCCAGGCAAAAATGACCAACACCCGTATGCGGGGGCCCATGCGGATGATCGAAAAGCCCAAGGACATGAAGGGCGCCCTGCGGATGCTGATCCAGTACCTGCGCAAATTCATCGTTCCCCTTTGCGCCGCTCTGGCCTGCGCTGTGGTCAGCGTGATACTCACCCTGTTCGCCCCGGACGGCATGAACCGCATCACCAGCCTGATTGAGGAGGGCATGGACGCCGGCGCGCTGGACACCCGGCAGGTGCTGGCCATCAGCGCGGCGGTGCTGCTGTTTTACCTGCTCTCCTCCGGGCTGGCCTTTATTCAGGGGATCAGCCTGGTGACCACCACCCAGAGCGTTATGCGGCACATGCGCAACGACATCTCCCGCAAGCTGAACCGAATCCCCCTGAGCCGGTTCGACCACTCCTCCTTTGGCGACCTGCTCAGCCGAGTGACCAATGATGTGGACACCATTGGCATGAGCCTGAGCCACGGGGTGGTGGATGTGGTGACAGCGGCGGCCACCTTTATCGGCGTAGCCATTATGATGCTTCTGACCAATCTCTGGCTGGCGTTGATTGCCTTGGGCTCCAGCCTGGCCGGCTTCTATCTGATGAACCGGCTCATCCACCGCAGCCAGAGGTATTTTTCCAACCGCCAACGCTACCTGGGGGAGCTGAACGGCCATATTGAGGAGATGTACGCCGGGCATCTGATTGTCAAGGCCTTCAGCGGCGAGAGCGATTCCCGGCGGGAATTCAACCGGCTGAATCAGCTGCTCTATGACTCCAACTGGCGAAGCCAGTTCCTCAGCGGCATTATGCGGCCCATTATGGACTTTTTGGGCAATTTCGGCTATGTGGCCGTGTGCGTGGTGGGCGCGGTGATGGCCATGAACGGCTCCATTGGCTTTGGGGTGATTGTGGCCTTTATCCTCTACGTCAAAATGTTCACCCAGCCCTTGGGGCTGGTAGCCCAGTCTGTCACCAGCCTTCAGTCTGCCATTGCCGCCGCAGAGCGGGTGTTCGCCTTTTTGGATGAGAACGAGATGGAGGACGAGAGCCGCAAACAGCCTCTGCTGGGCAGCGCAAAGGGGGCTGTGGAGTTCCGGCAGGTCAGCTTTGGCTACACGCCGGAGAGAACGGTGATTCAGAACTTCTCCGCCCAGATCCGGCCAGGGCAGAAGGTGGCCATTGTGGGCCCCACCGGCGCGGGAAAGACCACCCTGGTCAACCTGCTCATGCGTTTTTACGAGCTCAGCGGCGGCAGCATTCTGCTGGACGGGGTGAGCATCCGCGACACCACCCGGGAGGACGTTCACAACCAGTTCTGCATGGTGCTGCAGGACACCTGGCTGTTTCAGGGGAGCATTATGGAGAATATCGTTTACAGCAAAAAGGACGTGCCTATGGCAAGGGTGGTGGAGGCGTGCAAGGCTGTGGGCCTGCACCGGTTCATCCAGTCTCTGCCCGAGGGCTATGACACCACGCTCTCTGACAGCACAAGCCTTTCGGCCGGACAGCGTCAGCTGATCACCATTGCCCGGGCCATGATTGACGACGCCCCTCTGCTGATTCTGGACGAAGCCACCAGCTCGGTGGACACCCGCACCGAACAGGTGGTGCAGAACGCCATGGACCGGCTGACCAAGGACCGCACCTCCTTTACCATTGCCCACAGGCTCTCCACCATCCGCAATGCCGACATGATTCTGGTCATGAAGGACGGCGACATTGTAGAGACCGGCGCCCATGCCCAGCTGCTGGAAAAGGGCGGGTTCTACTCTGACCTGTGGACCAGCCAGTTTGTCAACGCGGAGACCATTTAAGCCCTGGACAGGGCCAGCGCAGCCCCAGACGGCAGGCCTTTGTCCGTCTTTATGAAAACAGAAAACGGTGTGGGACCATCTGGCTCCACACCGTTTTTTCTTTCTTCTGACTGCCCGGCAGAGCGGTCAAACCACGTCCGGCACTGTGTCCACCAGGTGGACCGCAAAGCCGCAGATCTGCTCTTTGAGGTAGACAAAGTTCACGCTGCCCTGCCGGTCCCTTCTGGCCGTGGACTGGTCCAGACCGACCCCCAGCCTCTCCATATACGCGATAGCCCGGGGCACAGAGGAGGCGGACACGGCGATGTGGCCGCAGTCCCCACGGCCAGGCTGCTTCATAAGCTCTATAGCGTTGGAGGCGAACACCGAATTCTCCTTTTCCCCCACCGTCAGGCCAAAGCTCCGCCCAAAAAGTCCTGCCCCGGCCAACGCGGTCTGTGGGTCCGGGTTGTTGACGCCTATATGCTTTACCCTGAAGTCCAGAGCCGCCAGCAGGGCCTCCCGGACCAGCTCCGCAATCTCCCCAAAGCGGCCCTCCTGGACCAGCTCCCCAGGCGCCAGCCACGCCCCGGCGCAGGCCAGAACCCTGGTCTCGGCAAAATAGTCCCTAAGCCTGTCAGGCCGCTGCTCTCCGGCCACCATAACGCTGATATTCTGACTCCCCGCCCATTCCTCAAAGGCCGGAAGCCCGGCCAGAGGCCCGGCCTGTGAAATGCGGACAGCGCCCAGACCCAGCTCTCCGGCGCGGGCCGCCTCGCTGGCGGAGGACACCTCTGGAATCAAGGGAATGCCACGCTCCCGGCAGTGGCCTGCCAGGGAGAGGTCAAGCCCCGGAGAGGCCGCAAAGGAGGCCCCGGCAGCAGCGGCCTGGTCTGCCTGCTCCCCTGTCCGCACCTCTCCCGCCCCAATGAGCATATCCGGAAATTCGGCATGGAGCTGCCGGATTGCGTGGAGGGATTCCGCTCCCTGAAATGGGACCTCCACGCAGCTCAGCCCAGCTTTTTGAACGGCGGCAGCGATGGAAACTGCATGGGGCAGCTGCTCCGCCCCGACCACCGGCACAAGGCCGTTTTTCCATATTCCGTTCAGAACATTATCCATGTTGATCGCCATGCGATACAGAATTTGCACAAAAGCCCAGTAAAAATCGCCTTTTGTGCCCGGTATCGTTCCTTTCTTCGTATTTTTCACACTACAGCGCTCCTTTTGATTCTCTGATGCAACCCCAGGGAACCCCGAGGATTTCCCTGGGCCGGCCACATCGCCTGGCTGCTATATATCCGCGGTTCAAAAGAGGTAATCCCTCTTTTGAACCTGGCGGCACGGGCACGCCCACGCCGCCCTGCTTGAAAATCGGCAAATATCGATTTTCAAGTGCGTTTACTATAGCATAGCAGAGTATGACCGCCCGGCTCAATCAATAATGTATGCGAAGCTTTCAAGTTTCAACAGCATCTTCCTTCCCCCACATGGGTCTGCTGCATTCTCACAGTTTGCTTGAATCTATTATCCCAACGGATGGAGTGTGTTCGGCAGGGGCCGCTCTCCCCTTTGCATCGAAGTCACCAGGAGCATGGATCGGGATGGCCGCGCACAGATTTTCCCACAGTAGAGGCGGTTGACGGCAGGGGCCGCGCTGGCCGGCTACAGTCTAACCACAAAATTAAAAGAGCTCCCAGGCATTTCCCTGGAAGCTCTTCTTTACACGATGAAATTCATTCTTCTGCGAGTCCTCGCAAATTATAGACAGCCCATTGGCTTAAGCTCCTTGTTTTCCGGTATTTTTTTACCGCTTGAACCTGACCCGCTTTGTTCTCTTTCCATCTGGAATATGCTTTATTAAGCTACAAAGTGCGGCGTTCAAGCGAACTCATACCTGGCTGGTTTGCGGAATTAGGAAACTCTTCCGTCCTGCATCCCACCCCTCTTTCGGAGTTCTTCATCTATATTCAGTTTGCGGACCGAAGTCCGCCGGACTGCTGTTCTTCTATCTGACCCATGGGACTCCTCCGCCTTTCCGTCTGTAATTAAAAGCTGCGCTTCCTCCGCCGCCTGCCCCCTTTGTTTTTGTGCTTTTGCACTGGGCTTTGCGGCCTGTTTTCTTCTCCGCCCCGCCGTTTTCGCTCCGGCCTTTTCGCCGTCTACTTCCGGTTTCACGTCAGCTTTTTGAGACTGCTTAGAACATGCTTTTCTTTTGTTCTGGCCATATTATAGCATAGACCGGCAGGGTTGTCAATAGGTTTTTTCAAAAAAATGGAATTTTTTTGCCAAAATCTTCAAAGCGCCTTTCCCTCCGGTCAGACCTCTGTTTCAGCCCCGCCGTCCTGCTTATACTGGGCGGGCGTAACCCCCTCGTACCGCTTGAAGGCCCGGATCATGGCCCGGGGCTCGGCGTAGCCTGCCAGCTCCGCGGCCTCCCGCACGGTTATGCCCTGGGCCAGCAGGCGCTTGGCCTCCTTCAGGCGGCAGCTGTGCAGCGTGTCCAGCACCCCCTGGCCCGCGGCCGCCTTATACCGGTGGCTCAGGGTGGAGAGGGGCATGCCCAGGTGCTCGGCCACTGTGCCCACGCCCATGGCCGGACTGCGGAAGTTCTCCTGTATGTATGCCTGCACGCTTTGCACCAGCTGGGCGTTCCGGTCCTCTCCCGGGTCCTTGGGCAGGTCCTGGCAGCGCTGCCGGAAAAGCTCCCACAGGGCCTGCTCCATCTCCTCCACATTGGCCCGTCTGGTCAGGCCGACCATGTCCCGGTAGGTGCTTTGGGGCGGCAGCAGCAGCTCGGCCACTGCGGCGCACCGGTGCTGAACCACCTCCAAGGGCAGGCCCCTCTCCGACAGGTCCAGGCGAATGATCTCTTCCAGGCACTTCTGGGCCTTTTTGCCGCTGCCCCCGGTGAGGCTGCCGGCCAGAAGCTTCTGCCGCCGCAGGAATTCCTCATAGGAGCCCTTCTCTCCATATTGCAGCGTCTGGCTGGCAAACCAGGTGCCCGGCTCCCGGCGGGTCTGCCAGAAGGCGTCGCTGCGCCAGGCCCGGCTCACCAGGTCCCAGCCTGCCGGCGCGTCGGAAAGGCGGGTGCAGGCCTCGCTGATATAGCACACTGCCGGCGCGGACAGGGCCTGACCCAGCAGCGCCGCCGCCCGGGCCCCCTCCTCCTGAGAGACCTCCCCCTGCACCAGCACCGCCAGCAGGCCGTTGACCACCAGGCCCACACCTGCCCGCTTTTCCAGCAGGCTCTCCTCCAGAATCTCCCCCATGGCCTGATAGAGAGCGGCCATCTGGGCGGCGTAGGCCCCTGCCTCCGGCCTGGGGCCCTCTGCCGAAAAGGCCAGCACCCGGTAAGGCTGGCCATCCTCCAGGTACTGGGACAACGCCCGGGAGTCATTGGTCAGCCCCTGAAGATACCGGGCCAGCCAGGCGTCCTGCATCTGCTTGTCCCGCTGGCGGAGCTGTGCCTCAAGGGTCTCCTTTTCCCGGGCAAAATCCGTAAGGCCGTCCGCCAGACTTCGCAGGGACCTGGCTCCCCTTTCAGGCTTGGCGTTCTGCTTGTCCATAATCAGCAGCACACTGCGGAAGGGAGACCAGGTGCGGCGGCTGAGGACCACCGCGGCCCCTACCCCAAACAGCAGATACGCCGCCAGCTGAACCCCCAGCTGGACCACCGCCCTGCGCAGCTCCCCCGAGCCCTTGTCCCGGCGGAAGAGGTAGCCGTAGCGCAGGCCGCTGAGCCGGGAGGTGTACAGCGAATAGAGATAGCCCTCCCCGTTCAACACCAGCTGGCCCCGGTCCTCCTGGGGCAGGCCCGCCTGACAGAGCTGCCGGGCCTCGGGTCCGCCAAAAACCAGGCCCCCGTCCTCCCGGGCCACAAACACCCCGCCGCTCTCCTGCTGGGGAAACATCCCGTCGCTGAGCCGCAGAACCATGCCCACGCAGGAGAGGCTCTCCCGGTAGTGGGAGTCGTAGACATTTTTCAGCACCAGAATGTAGCCCTGGCCGTCCTTGCCCATCACAGTGCTGACCCGCAGGGACACGCCGCTCTCCTTCAGCGCGGCGTCCAGGTCCTCCACAGGCACGTCCAGCTCCCAGGCAAACAGGTCGTTCTGGCTGGGGTGGTAGGTGCGGCGGTTGCTGACCAGATAGCCGCTGCGGTAAAAATAGCAGAAGCTGCGGAAATAGGAGTCCTGCTGGTTCACCGCGGCGGTGAACAGGTCGGTAAGCCGGCACAGCTGGTGGAGCTCAGCGGCGTTAAGGGCAGGCTTTTCCGCCAGACTGCTGATGAGAATTTCCTCCGACAGCAGGGTGATGGTGCTGGCCGCGTCGCTCAGGTCCTGGTCAATGCGCAGATGGATGCTGTCGATGGCGTCCTCCTGCTTCTGGCGCATGTTCTGAAGGATGCTCCCCTCCAGCTGGATGATGGTGGCGGTGGACAGGAGCAGGGGAATCATGCAGACAATCAGATATGAGGCCAGAAGCCGGTGGTAGATTTTCAAGGGGACTCCCTCCTGTCAGCCGCGGGAACGGTTTTCTTATAGTTTACCACAACCAGCCCCCCGGCGCAAGAGGAAGCCTGGAGCCGAGGGGGATTTTCCCGGGGGGAGCCAGGGGGAAGTGTTCCTTTCGCGGATTTGACGGGGGGTGGATATCATCCGCCTGCTTGGCGGATGCAGCGGCAGCCTGGGAGAGCCTGCAAGGTTCTCAGACGCGAATCATAGTAAAATGCGCGGTAAGACACGCCCCAGCCAGCGCCGCCTCTTGACAATCCCCCTGCAAAGCAATACAATAGGATGAAGATATTCGGAAAGAAGCCCGTCTCTCAGGGCAGAATTAGGAAACACACTTAAAATTGGCAAAGCCGGATTTCAAGTCAGGCGGCACAGCTATCGAGATGCCGCCTGCTTCAAAAGAATTTTTTGAGGTAGGTTAGGGCTTGTTTGAAAATAGAGAAAATGCCGGATTTTTGGTCCAAAGGAGGCGATTTCAAGGAGAAAACCGCAAGGAATACTTGCGTATTACGAGAATTTTCGACGCAGAAAGCGACTGCTTTGGGGCAAAAAGACGGTGTTTTCGATTTTTCAAACGAGCCCTAACTAATCATAACCTTTGGGAGCCAAGATTACCTTCAGGAGGTATGCGCTGTGGTACGCATTATAACAGACTCTGCCGCCGACTTTGAGCCTGCGGAGTGGAAAAAGCTGGACGTGGCCTGCGTCCCTCTCTCTGTGTACTTTGGGGACAAGGAATACCGGGAAAACCAGAACCTGACCAAAAACCAGTTCTACCAGCTGCTGGCCAGGGGCGTCTTCCCCCGGACCTCCCAGCCCTCTCCGGAGGATTTTTTGCAGGAGCTGGCCAAGGGGCAGGAGGACGAGACTGTGGTCGTCACCCTGTCCTCCGCCCTGAGCGGCGCCTATCACGGGGCCTGCATGGCTAAGGAGCAGGCCGGGAACAACCGCTGCTGGGTGGTGGACAGCCTGAACGCCACCGGCGGTCAGCGCATGGTGGTAGAGGAGGCGGTCCGCCTGCGGGACCAGGGCTGCGGGGGCGGAGAGATCGCCCAGCGTCTGGCCTCCTTCCGGCAGCGGGTGACCCTGTTCGCCTGCATCGACACCCTGGAATACCTGTACCGGGGCGGGCGCATTGCCCGCTCGGCCTATGTGCTGGGTTCTGCGGCCCGGCTGAAGTCCATGATTCAGGTCACCCCCCAGGGGCGGATTGCCAACATCGCCAAAACCCTGGGGCTTGAGCGGGGCATGGACAGCCTGGCCCAGAAGCTGGAAAGGATTCCCCCGGACCCGGCCTATCCTATTTATATTATGTACACCAACGCGCCGGACAACGGGGAGCGTTTTGCCGCCCGGCTGAAGAAAAAGGGCTTCCGGGTCCCCAAGCGGCACTTGATTCAGGTGGGCGCTGCCATCGGGAGCCACATCGGCCCTGGGGGCGTGGGCATAGTCTACATTGCCGCTGAGTAAGCCCGGCCCATCCGCCTGTGGGACAGGCCCAGCCCCCGGACTCAGAGCTGCCGCCGCTGGGGCTCAGGAGGCTCCCATCTCCCCCGCAGGCTTTGCCGCCCCCAACACGCTTCGGCTTATGCTGCCTTTTTTCGCCCCGACCGGCTGTTTTCAGCAGTCGGCCCATTGACCGCCGGGCAGGCTTGCGGAGGGGTGGGGCTTGACGTTTTTGCAGGATCTCAAACGCAAACTTGCACCCATCCTATGTTGACGGCTAGGTTTATCACCAAAGCCGCCGCCCTGCCGCCGGGAATTATGAACAAGTCAACGAAAATATCACCCAGTCAGGGACAGAGCCGAGGCTTTGTCCCTGTTGCCATTTTTTGCGCAGCCTTTGCCAGCTCCGCCGCAAAAATGGGCAAAACCCCGATTTTCCGGGGCTCCCGACCCCTCACCCTGTCAAAAATTTGCGCCGCCTCCCCCCCGAATTATTGGACCTTTACAATCTGTTCATAAAGTCTTATCATTTTCTCAATAAAGCATGTTCCCCGCCGCCCCCCTGCACCGCGCCTGCCGCGGGCCCAGGAGCCGGGCCGGAGGCGGACTGCAAAAATCATCTTGGAAAGGATGGATGCAAGCTATGAAGCGCAGCGGACAAACCGCCGGCGCGGCGGCCCCCGCGGTCAAGGTCCGGAAGTACAGCTGGACCAACATCAGGAAGGACTTCAACCGGAACTGGGCCCTTCTTATTATGGTAGCGCCGGCCATTGTGTTCTACATCGTCTTCCACTATATCCCCATGGGCGGGCTGTGGATGGCCTTTGAGAAGTTCAAGCCCAATCTCGGCATTATTGGCTCTCCCTTTGTGGGCCTGGCCAACTTTGCCGACTTTTTCGGCTCCATCCACTGTTGGCGGGTCATCCGCAACACTCTGGTGCTCAGCTTTCTTCAGCTGGCCATTGAGTTCCCCATCACCATCCTCTTTGCCCTGCTGCTCAACGAGGTGAGCAGCACCCGCTACAAGCGCACCATCCAGACCGTGTCCTACATGCCCTACTTTGTCTCTATGGTGGTGGTTGTGGGCATTATCATGGACTTCTGCGCCTCGGACGGGGCCATCACCTCCATCGTGGGGGCCATAACCGGCAACTACGACAATATGCTGGGCAACCCCAACAACTGGCGGCCCATCTATGTCATCTCTGACCTGTGGAAGAACCTGGGCTTCAACGCCATCATCTATGTGGCGGCCCTGGCGGGCATTGACCAGACCCTCTACGAGGCCGCGGAGATCGACGGCGCCAACCGGTTCCAGCGCATCCTCAAGGTGACCATTCCCGGCATTCTGGACACCATTATGATCATGCTCATCCTGCGGGTGGGCCAGATGATGTCCATCGGGTATGAGAAGACCATTCTGATGTACAATCCCCAGGTGTACGAAACGGCGGACATCCTCTCCAGCTTTATTTACCGCAAGGCCCTGCAGGAGGGCAACTACGGCTACGGCACAGCGGTGTCCCTGTTCAACTCGGTCATTAACTTCACCCTGCTGGTGATTGCCAACGCCGTGAGCAAAAAGTACACCGAGTCCGGCCTATTCTAAACAGAAAGAGAGGTTGTTACCCTATGGCAAAGGTCAAAAACAGATCAGCCGGCAGCCGGGTGTTCAACGCCATCAACTACACCTTTTTTGCCCTGATCATCCTGGTCTGCCTGCTGCCGGTGTGGCATGTGCTCTGCGCCTCCTTCTCCGACGCCAGCTGGGTGCTGGGCCAGTCGGGCATCATCTGGCGGATCGAGGGCTTCAATGTCAACGGCTATAAGCTGGTTTTCGCCAACCAGAACATCTGGAGCGGCTACTTCAACACCCTCATCTATGTGTTCGGCACCACCGCTCTGGGCATGTTCCTCACTGTGATGGCGGGCTATGCCCTGTCCCGCAAGGACTTTCTGTGGGCAAACCCCATCATGTTCCTCATCTCCTTCACCATGCTGTTCTCGGGCGGCATTGTCACCACCTACATACTGGTCACCCAGTACCTGCATATGTACGACTCCCGCTGGGCTCTGATCATTCCCGGCTGCATGAGCGCCTTCTATCTCATTCTGGTGCGCACAGCCCTGAACAATGTGCCCGAAAGCCTGGAGGAGTCCGCCATGCTGGACGGGGCGGGGCGGTTCACCATTCTCTTCAAGATCATGCTGCCCCTCATCAAGTCCACCCTGGCCACGGTCATCCTGTACTATGTCATCGGCAACTGGAACTCCTGGTTCAACGCCTTAATCTATCTGCGCTCCAAGGATAAGTTCCCCCTGCAGCTGGTGCTGAAGGATATTCTGGTCACGGCCTCAGACACCATGTCCATGGACACAGCCATTCTGGACTCGTCAGACTCGGCGGACACGGTGCTGTATAAGCAGCTGATTAAATACTGCACCATTATTGTGTCCACTGTGCCCATGTTCATCTTCTACCCCTTTATTCAAAAATATTTTGAGTCCGGCGTGATGATCGGCGCTATCAAGGGGTAACAAACACAGCCGCAAAGGCCCGGGCTTCCGCGGCCATTGCACAATAAATCACTTAGGAGGAAAACCAAATGACCAACTGCAAAAAGCTGCTGGCCCTGGTGCTGGCTCTGGCCCTGGTCCTGTCTCTGGCTGCCTGCGGCGGCAATGAGAGCAGCTCCAGCGCCTCTGGCAGCTCCACCGCTTCCAACCAGTCCGAAAGCTCTACCGCAGACGATGCCTCTTCCGCTGAGGACGGGGACGAGTCTACCCCTGAGGAGAGCAACGCCGCCGCTCCCGGCAGCGTGGAGCTCCCCCTGACCACCGAGCCGGTGGAGCTGTCCTACTGGACCTCCATCGACACCAACTGCGCCATTATGAAGACCGACTACAACGACAACGAGTTCTATCAGGAGATGGAGAAGCGCACCGGCGTGCATCTCACCTTTGAGATGGTGGCCGCCGCGGACCGTCAGACCAACTTCAACCTGATGATCGCCTCCAACAACCTCACCGACCTGATGTACGCGGGCGCTTCCTACTACTCCGACGGTCTGGACGCCGCCATCGATGACGGCTACTTCCTGGACCTGACCGACAAGGTAGACGAGTATATGCCCAACTACCAGGCCATCCGCAAGTCCTCTCCCGACTATGAGATGCCCAGCATGACCGACTCCGGCCGCATCGGCACTGTGTATGAGCTGCGCCAGAGCAAGCAGGGCCCCTGGCTGGGCATGTGGATGCGCAAGGACTGGCTGGACAAGACCCAGAAGAAAGTGCCCGTGACCTATGACGAGTGGCACGATGTTCTGGCCGCCTTTAAGGACCAGATGGGCGCAAGCGCCGCCCTGCTGCTGAACTGGAGCGGCAGCGACGGGGAGATCGGCGCCATGTCCGCCGGCTATGGCGTGCTGAACAACTGGCAGCTGGACGAGACCGGCAAGGTGAACTACGGCCCCTACATGGAGGGCTGGAAGAAGTATGTGACCACCATGCACAACTGGTATGCCGAGGGCCTGATTGACCCCGACTTCATGGCCACCGACGAGCGCACCGCCGACATGACCGCTGTCATCACCGGCAAGACCGGCGCCTTTGCCGCCCTGTACACCATGCCCTCTCTGTACGAGTCCTCCTCTGAGGACAAGGACATGTACCTCATCCCCGTCACCGCACCCAAGGAGAACGCCGGCGACGAGCTGCATATCCGCCTGCGGGACTCCTACATCTCTGGCAACACCGCCATCTCCGCCCAGTGCGAGCATCCCGAGATCGCCATGCGCTGGCTGGACTACCTGTTCACCGAGGAGGGCGCTCTGCTGGCCAACTATGGCATTGAGGGCGACACCTTTGAGTATGACGCGGACGGGAAGATCACCTTTACCGACAAGATGCTGAACAACGAGAACGGCTGGACCGCTGCCCAGACCATTGCCAGCTATGTCTGCCCCTCCTCCGCCATCGCCAACTGGTCTGACTGGACCCGCGAGCTGATGAACGTGCCGGAGAAAGACCAGGAGTGCTACACGGTGTGGGGCTCTCACAAGGACGACTGGCGTCTGCCCAGCCTGTCCCTCACTGCCGACGAGGCGGTAGAGCGTTCTGCCATTTACGCCGACGCCAGCAGCGTGGTGAAGGAGTACACCGCCAAGTTCATCAGCGGCGCTCTGGACATTGAGGCTGAGTGGGACAACTACATTGGCCTGCTGGAGACCGCTGGCATTCAGCGCGCCATTGAGATCACCCAGGCCGCTTACGACCGCTATCAGGCCCGCTAAGAGGACTCCGCTTCCTCTGACATAAAAGAATCTCTCCGGACGGTACAGCCTGGGCTGTGCCGTCCGGTTTTTTGTTGGCCGCAAGCAGTACGCCCGCCGGTGGCTTTTGCCGCCGGATACTGCCCAGTGTTGGACTGCCGTAGCGCCAGACCGCAGACCGCGCCATCCTGCGCCCCAAAAAGTCTCCCGCCCCAAACCGCTGCCACCACCCCATCCCCTCTGCCCCGCCCAGGGGACTTCTGAAAGCGAAGCGTGTATTAAGCAAGCTTCGGCCTCCTTTTCAACGGTGACAGGTTTTCGTAGGGACAAGGCTCCTAAGCGGCCGGAGGCCGTTCCATCCCCCCTTCTTTGGACGCTCCCCCGCCGCTGGGGGGACTTGACAAGTTTTCTGGGGCGTGGTATAATACAGGAAAAACGTCGGTATCGCTCCGGCGCATGGATGGAGGGATATCCCATGGAAATGATCAAGACCCTGAAAACCCGCAATCTTTGCGAGAGCGCAAAAAACGGCGGCTGCGGCGAGTGCCAGACCTCCTGCCAGTCCGCCTGCAAAACCAGCTGCGGCATTGCCAACCAGCCCTGCGAGAACAAGGCTGCCAAATAAGCTTCGCCACGGTTTTGGTGCCGCCTGCAGGGCGGCACTTTTTCTTCACAAAAGCAACACAGGCCCACCCTGTAGTCTGTTTGAAAACCGGAGAAAGGCTGGATTTTTGGCCGGGAACGAGCGGTTTCCAGGAAAGAAACCGAGATTTTTGCCGCCGAAGCCACCGTTTCTGGTCAAAACAGACCATATTTCGGCGTTTTCAAACACAGTCCTGGGCGGGCCCTTCCAGAACAAGGAGGGAAGCATATGCTAGAGGAACTGAAACAGCAGGTCTGTCAGGCCAACCTGATGCTGCCCCAGCATGGTCTGGTCACCTTTACCTGGGGCAATGTGTCCGGCGTTGACCGGGAAAAGGGGCTTATGGTCATCAAGCCCTCCGGCGTGGCCTATGAGGGCATGTCTCCCGAGGACATGGTGGTGGTCAGTCTGGCGGACGGCCAGCGGGTAGAGGGAAAATGGAAGCCTTCCAGCGACACCGACACCCACCTGGCCCTGTACCGGGCCTTTCCGGCCCTGGGGGGCGTGGTGCACACCCACAGCCGGTGGGCCACCACCTTTGCCCAGGCCGGGCGCTCCATCCCGGCCATGGGCACCACCCAGGCCGACTATTTTTACGGGGACATCCCCTGCACCCGGAAGATGACCCCCACGGAAATTGGCGGCAGCTATGAGTGGGAGACCGGCCGCGTCATTATCGAGACCTTACAGGGCGGGGAGCCTATGGACGTCCCTGGGGTACTGGTGCACAGCCACGGTCCCTTTGCCTGGGGCTCCGACCCTATGACTGCGGTGCACAACGCGGTGGTTATGGAGGAGGTGGCCTTTATGGACTGGCACGCCATGATGCTGAATCCAGAGGCAGGCCGGATGCAGCAGGAGCTGCTGGACAAGCACTACCTGCGCAAGCACGGCGAAAACGCCTATTACGGACAGGGCTGAGCCCCCAAACAGAGAAAAGCCCGGCACAGGCCCTCGAAAGCTGTGCCGGGCTTTTCTTCCGTTTTTCAGGCGGAGGCCAAGGGCAGGCCGCGAGCCTCTTGGGGGCGGGGCCCGCATCAAGACTTTCCCTACCCGGGTCAGAACGCGCCGCTGGCCAGACGCTAAGGAAGCTGGCGCGAAGCTCCCGGTCCGGCCAGGGACAAAGAGAAGCGGGAGTGTCCCAACCGCAGAGATAATCATCTGTGTTCCCCCCGCCCGTAGGGCGGGGGGAACACGAAAAGCTCTCCGAAACGGACACTCCCAGAGAAGCAAGCCCCTCCCCTGCAAGCTCATGGGCAAATCATGGCTTGCAGGGGAGGGGCTTTGCTTGAATCAACCGCAGGCTATAGCGGGCCGCTGGCGCCCATGAGCCTGGTCATTCCCATCCTTTTGGCTGGCTTAGTGGTACTTGGGCAGCCAGTCGCCGTGGGTCTCAATCAGGTCGTCCACCATCTTCACAATGGTGTCAATATCCAGCTCGCTCCCTGTGTGGGGGTCCAGCATGGCCGCCTGATAAATATGCTCCTTCTTGCGGGTGACCGCCGCCTCAATGGTCAGCAGCTGCACATTGATGTTGGTCATGTTCATGGCCGCGCACTGCACCGGCAGACGGCCCACCCGGCAGGGATTCACGCCCAGGTTGTCCACCAGGCAGGGCACCTCCACGCAGGCGTCCTCCGGCAGGTTCTCAATCAGCCCGCCCTTGTTCAGCACATTGCCCCCAATTTTGTAGGGCTTGCCTGTGACAATGGACTCCATAATATAAGAGGCATACTCCCGGGAACGCTCGTGGTTCAGCTGGCGGCTCTCCTTCAGCTGGTCCCGCTCCTTGGCCCAGCCCGCAATCTGGTTCACACAGCGGCGGGGGTACTCGTCCAGGGGAATCTGGAAGCGGTCGATGAGCTCAGGATATTTGGACTTGATGTAGAACATATTGTACTCTGCGTTATGCTCGCTGGACTCGGTGCAGTAGTAGCCGAATTTGTCGATGTAGTCGAACCGGACCATGTCGTTATGCTTTTCAGCGGCGTTTTTCTCCTTGGCCCGGCGGCGGACCTCAGGGTACAGGTCGTTGCCGTCCTTGTCCTGGAGCTTCAGCAGCCAGCCCATGTGGTTGATGCCCGCGATCAGCTCCCGCCGGCCCTCCAGCTTGTCCTCCATGCCCAGGGCCTTCAGCAGGCCCTCAGAGCAGACCTGCACGCTGTGGCACAGGCCCACGGTCTTCACGCCGGTGTAGCGCTGCATATAGCCGGAGAGCATGGCCATGGGGTTGGTATAATTCAGGAACCAGGCGTTGGGGCAGACCTCCTCCATGTCCCGGGCAAAGTCCGCCATCACGGGGATGGTGCGCAGGGCCCGCATAATGCCACCAATGCCCAGGGTGTCGCCAATGGTCTGGCGCAGGCCGTACTTTTTGGGCACCTCAAAGTCAATGATGGTGCAGGGGTCATAAAGCCCCACCTGAATGGCGTTTACCACAAAGTCCGCCCCCCGCAGGGCCTCCTTGCGGTTCTCCACCCCCAGGTGGGTGGTAATTTTCCCGTGGCCCCCCAGGGTCTCGTTCATGGCCCCCAGAATCTCCGCGCTCTCTGAAAGGCGCTGGCCGTCAATGTCATACAGGGCGAACTCTGCGTCCCGCAGCACAGGGCTGCACATGCTGTCGCCAATGACATTGCGGGCGAAAACCGTGCTGCCCGCGCCCATAAAGGTTATTTTTGCCATATTATGGTCCCTCTCTTTCCCGCGGCGGATTTTTTGGCCGCGGCAATTTTACTTAGCATACCACAGCCGGAAGGAAATGGCAAGCGGGGATAATCACATTATTTTTATTTTCTTTTTGCTCGACTGCCCATGCCCCCGCCGCCTCTGAAAAACCCTCTCTGCCCGGCGCGAAAGCCTGCTGAAATTTCATTTGCTATCCCATCCCTTCTGTGGTATAATATGCTCTGGTGAGCACAAGGAGAAGCCCTGAAGCGCGAAGCGCTTCTCTTTTGCTACGCAAAAGCACCGGACTTCTCCAAAAAGATTTGTGGTATAATATATTCTGACACAATGTATTCTCACGGACACAAGAATTTTATGGCATACTATAATCTTAAAAGCTTTCGCCCCACTGCAAAGGGAGGGATTTTTTCCATGACACTGCCCCAGGAGCGTTCCTATACCTACGCCGACCTGATGGACTGGGACGGCGAGACCCGCTATGAGCTCTATAACGGCCAGCCGGTGGCTTTGGCCTCGCCCAGCCGCACCCACCAGGAGATTTCCGGCGCACTGTTCTTTCAGCTGTACAATTATCTTCGGGACAAAAAATGCCGGGTTTATGCCGCTCCTTTTGACGTCTGTCTTTTCGCGGAGGAGAAGGACCAGCCGGAGGATATTGAAACTGTACTTCAGCCAGACATCACTGTTATCTGCGACCCTGAGAAGCTAACCGATCACGGCTGCAGCGGTGCCCCTGACCTGGTCATTGAAATTCTCTCTCCCTCTGCCCGCCGCCGGGACCGGCTCACCAAGTTCGACCTGTACCAGAGAGCGGGGGTGCGGGAGTATTGGATTGTGGACCCGGAGGCCCAGATTGTGCAGGTGCATCTTTTGGAGGACGGGCGGTACTATTCCCCCGCAGCCTATAACAGCCGGGCCGCTGTGCCTGTGAAGGTGCTGGAGGACTTCCACATGGACCTGACCCAGGTGTTCGCCCAAAGCTGAGAGAAAACACAAAAAGCGGGAGCGCAAAAAGAGCGCTCCCGCTTCTGCTTTTGTATGAGCACTGGTGAAGGGCTCAGTCCTCCTCGTCCTCCTCCGGCGCGTCCCAGTTGTGCCACACGTTCTGCACGTCGTCGTTGTCCTCCAAAAGGTCCAGCATCTTCTGCATCTTGACAACCGTCTCCTCGTCGGCAATGGCGGTGTAGGTGTCCGGCACCATCTCCACCTCGGCAGAGACGAACTCATAGCCCTTCTGCTCCAGGTCCTCCCGCACACCGCTGAAGTCGCTGGGCTCGGTGCTGATTTCAAACACATCCTCGTCCGCCGAAAAGTCCGAGGCCCCGGCCTCCAGCGCGTCGGCCATCACCTGGTCCTCGTCCCGGTCCTCCCGCTCAATGACAATAACGCCCTTCTCCTTGAACATAAAGCTCACGCAGCCGCTGGTGCCCAGGTTCCCGCCGTACTTGTCAAAGGCGTGGCGTACATCGGCGGCGGTACGGTTGCGGTTGTCGGTGAGGGTCTCCACAATCACCGCCACACCGCAGGGGCCGTAGCCCTCATAGGTGATGTTCTCATAGCTGTCGGCGCTGCCCTCGCCTGCCGCCCGCTTGATAATGCGCTCGATATTGTCATTGGGCACATTGGCTGCCTTGGCCTTGGCAATGCAGTCCTTCAGCCGGGAGTTGGCCGCCGGGTCGGGGCTGCCCCCCTCTTTCACGGCCACAGCCAGCTCACGGCCGATTTTGGTGAAGATCTTGGCCTTTGCGCCGTCGGCCTTTTCCTTTTTCCGCTTGATGTTGTTCCATTTTGAATGTCCTGACATAGCATAACCGCCTTACTCTATAGTTTTCTCCTTTGATCATATCACATTCCGGCCAAAATTTCAAGTGCCAGCCCCCGGGCTTTTTGCAGGGCTGGGCCCAGGTTCTGCCGGCCCCGGTCTGTGCCGTCCCACACAGCGCAGCCCCGCAGGGTGGTGTTCATCACGCTGAAGGCCCTTTGCAGCTGGTGGGCCGTCACCTCCACAGGGAACTCCTCCTCCCGGCCCATGGTGAGCAGCAGCACCGCGTCCCTGTGCTTTTTGATGGGACAGCGGTCCCCCCGGGAAAAGCGGGCCTCAAAATACCGCTGCCACCGGTCCAGCACCGCCTTCATGGGGGCGGGAAAGGAGTCGTTGTACACCGGAGAGGCCACGGCCAGCAGGTCGCTGCGGCGCAGCTCCTTGTCCAGGCTGTCCAGGTCCCCAAAGGCGCAGGCGTCCTTTTTGGCGCAGGCCTTGCAGCCGGTGCAGGGGTGGGCGTTCAGGCTGTAGACGTCTGTCTCGGTGACCAGCCAGTCCTTTTGATTCTTGAACTCCCCCACAAAGCCGTCCAGCAGCATGCGGGTGCTGCCGTGGCTGTTTGGCGAGCAGAACAGCACCAGCAGGCGTTTTTTATGTTCCAGCAGTCCCATGGGGCATCTCCTCCTTGTGATATGGCGTTCTGTGTTTCAGGGCGGGCTTCTGACATTGCCTTTCGGGCAGAGCCACCCGATGTGGAACTTCGTTCCAATCGCCGTTTGCCTCGACTTCGAAGGCGCCGCCTTTTGCTTTGCAAAAGTACCGGCAAACTCCTGCCGGTCGTCTCTCAACTACCTCGCGGCAGCGTCCCACCCCCAGCGATTAGAGATAAGAGGCTTTGTCTGGAGTCTGTTTTAAAACCGGAGAAATGTCGGATTTTTGTCCCAAAACGAGGGCTTTCAAGGAAAGAACCGCAAGAAAGGCTTGCCGCCTTTCGAGGATGTTTGACGCTGAAAGCGCCGTTTTGGGGCAAAATAGACGGCGTTTCGGAGTTTTAAAACAGACTCTAGCGTCTGCCGGTGGCAGACAAGCTGCGAACCCACCGAGGCGAAGCCGAGCCCCCCTGCCCTCCTGCGTTTTTGGGGTGTTTAAGGGCGAGACCTTGGGGCCTCTGACCTTTCGACTTCATCAAAGCTGAAGTCGGAATCTTCAAGAGCTTTTTTGCTCGCCGCAGAGGGGGCTTAGAATACGCCCAGGTGTTCCAGCAATATCTTCGTTCCCAGCAGAATGAGAATAACCCCTCCCGCCAGCTCCGCCCGGGCCTTGTACCTGCCCCCAAACACACTGCCTACCTTCATCCCCACCGCCGAGAGCAAAAAGGTCACTGCCCCAATAAAGCCCGCAGCCGCGGTGATGTTCACGCTTAAAAAGGCAAAGCCCACCCCCACGGCCAGGGCGTCGATACTGGTGGCCAGGGCCAGCAGCGCCATGGTCTTCGCAGAGAGCGACGCGTCCTCCGCCTCTTCGCCCCCAGAAGCCGCCTCCCGGATCATGTTGCCCCCAATAATGGCCAGCAGGCCAAAGGCGATCCAGTGGTCAACCGCCGTGATGGCGTCTTTGAACTGCACCCCCACCAGATAGCCCAGCACGGGCATCAGCGCCTGAAAGCCCCCGAACCACAGCCCCACCAGGGCCATGCTTTTGCCGTCCGCCCGCTTCAGCGCCAGACCCTTGCACACCGCCACGGCAAAGGCGTCCATCGAAAGCCCCACCGCCACCAGAAACAGCTCAAAAAGCCCCATTTCGTTATCTTCCTCCCCTGTCTGCATCGTATTCATTATACTTTTCCTATGGATATTCGTCAACCCCGGCCCTTTAGAAACCCGGGGCCGAAAGTGAAGAAATATTATCCAAATTCCCCTTTTTCGCGCTGCTTTGCAGAAGAAAGACCCACCGGCTTGCATTTTCCCCTTCCGCGTATTATAATGTAACAAATTCAAAACCATATATAAAGAGAGAAGGTCGTTTCAAATGCAGGAGATCAGGATTGAACTGACAAAGTCGCCGAAGCAGAAGCCCGCCGCCCAGAGCCAGCTGGGCTTCGGCCAGCTTTTTACCGACCATATGTATATTATGGACTACCATGAGGGCCAGGGCTGGCACGACCCACGCATTGTGCCCTATCAGCCCATTTCCCTGGAACCCTCGGCCATGGTGTTCCACTATGCCCAGGAGATGTTTGAGGGCCTGAAGGCCTACCGCACAGAGGAGGGCCGGGTGCTCATGTTCCGCCCGGACCGGAACATTGCCCGGGCTGAAAACTCCTGTAAACGCCTGTGCATCCCTCCTGTTCCCGCCGATGACTTTATGAACGCCATGAAGACCCTGGTGAACCTGGAACGGGACTGGATTCCCACGGAACCGGGCACCTCGCTTTATGTGCGGCCCTTTATCATTGCCACCGACCCCCACCTGGGGGTGCACCCCTCTCACAGCTACCAGTTCATCATCATCCTCTCCCCCTCCGGGGCCTATTACGCCAGCGGCCTGAACCCGGTGAAAATCTGGATTGAGGACGACTATGTCCGGGCGGTGCGGGGCGGCATTGGCGAGGCCAAGGCCGGCGGCAACTACGCGGCCAGCCTGAAGGCTCAGGAGAAGTCTGACGCCGAGGGCTATGCCCAGGTGCTGTGGCTGGACGGCGTGGAGCGCAAATATATTGAGGAGGTGGGCTCTATGAACATCTTCTTCAAGATAGCGGGCAAGGTGGTTACTCCTGCCCTCAACGGCAGCATTCTGCCCGGCGTTACCCGGGCCACCTGCCTGGAACTGTGCCGGGCCTGGGGCTTGGAGGTGGAGGAACGCCGGGTGAGCGTGGACGAGCTGGTGGCCGCTGCCCGGGACGGCTCTTTGGAGGAGTGCTGGGGCAGCGGCACTGCGGCGGTCATCTCTCCGGTGGGCGTGCTGCGCTATGGGGACGAGGTGATGGAGATTGCCGGGGGCGGCATTGGCCCCCTGAGCCAGAAGCTCTATGACACCGTCACCGGCATTCAGACCGGGAAGCTGGAAGACAGCTTTGGCTGGACCGTAGAAATCAAATAGACCTTAGAACTCGTATTCACCGGCGATGAACGCCGTCTGACCGGGTCCTTTTGCCGTCCTGCGGCGTTAAAAAATCTTAAAATACGGGAGTATACCTGCTATTTTTTGCCTTGCAGGACGGCAAAAGCCCTCGCCCCATCCGGCATTCCCGCCTATGAATACAGATTCTGATTCCCTGTCAAGCCCCCTGAAGGCCCCCGCTTTCAGGGGGCTTTTGCCGAAAACGTCAACATTGGGCGTTGCTGCCCCAGCCATATTCAGCGGCCCGGCCCCGGTTTTTGTTGTTGTGCCCGGGCCGCATCTATGGTATAATATTCCAAACGGGCATTGCCCGCATAAGCCCCTTATTTCTGATGTAAAGGATGGTTTTTCATGAAGCTTCGCGCCCGAATTCTCTCCGCCCTGCTGGCGGGAGCCCTTGCCCTTGGGTCCCTGACCCCGGCCTATGCGGCGGCTGAGCCCCCGCCCGCTGCCGTGGAGCCGGCGGAGACGGAGCCCGCCGCCCCTGTGCTGGGCAGCCTGACGGCTGTGCTACGGCTGGACTATGCCCAGCCCCTGACCGCCCTGGAGGCCCGCCGGGTAAAGGCGGAGCTCTCCTCTGACGGCGTCAGCCTGGGGGCCTTTGACCTGTGGGATACCTCTGCCCTGTCTCTGGGGGAGTACCCTGCCTCGCTCACCCTGAAAAACGCCGACGGCGGCCAGGACGACACCGGCTGGCCCAAATATCTGGAGCTCACGGTCTCCTCTCTGCCCCAGGGGACCTACACCCTGACCTTCAGCGGCCAGGGCTATCAGAGCTTCTCCCAGCAGGTAGAGCTTGACACCCACAACGGCTACCTGGCTCTGGGCACCGGCGACGGCACCTTTGCCCTGGGCGACGTGAACGCCGACGGCATTGTGGACGAAGCCGACCAGGAGCTGCTGGCCAAAAATCTGGCCTCCACTGCCAGCGAGGCCCTGGCTGTTTATGACCTGAACGGAGACGGGAAGATCGACGTGATCGACCTGGCCTATATCAACGGCAACCTGGGTGTAACCGGAGAGGCCCTTACCGCCCAGGGCGCCATGCTGGCCCCTCCTGTGGACCTGGCCTCTGCGGAGCAGTCTCTGGCGGACAGCGGCGTTACGGTTACCGGGGGCAGTCTGTCCCAGCTGTTCTCGGCAGAGGCGGGAGGCGTTACCCTCAGCGGCAGCGGCTCCTCTCTGGAACTGCCCATTCCCTTTGCCCAGGGGGTGGACATGAGCCGCATGACCCTTACCTCCCCCCAGTCCGGCGGGGTAGAGGCCGGAGTGGTAACCGTGGAGTATGAGGACGGCGAAACCGAGGAGCTCCCCTTTGACGCTGCCCTGCCCGCAGACATCTATGCCATGGGCCGGGCGGACGGGAGCCGCACCATCACCATTGACCTGGGCCGCCGGGAGCCGGTGAAGAAAATCACCATCCGGGTAGAGCGCACCGAGAATGGCGCCGTGTCTCTGGAATCCGTCCAGTTCCTGAAGGATATCATCCCCGAGACCCCCTCTGCCGCCAACCGGCTGGTAACCGGCCTGCGGGCCGAGGCCGGAGACGGCTCTGTGGCCCTGAAATGGCGGGAGCTGCCCAATGTCACCGGCTACCGGGTGAGCTACTGGCTCGAAGGGGCCCAGGGCTCCCCCCTGACCATGGAAGTGGACCGGCCCTCTGCCACTGTCACCGGGCTTGAGAACCTGAAGAAGTATTTCTTCCAGGTGACGCCTGTCGCCCAGGGCTGGGAGGGCTCTCCCTGCGACCCGGTGGAGGCTGTGCCCCAGCCCGCCCAAAAGCCCGACGCCCCTGACATGGTGTCCATCACCGAGCTGGACGGGGCCCTGGGGGTGAGCTGGAAGGCCAGCAAGTCCGCCACCTACTATGAGGTCTATTACAAGGAGAAGGACGCTGCCGGAGACTACCGCCAGGCCGGGGGCATGATCAAGGCCACCGGCACCACCATCACCGGCCTGACCAACGGCGTCACCTACTCGGTCTATGTCATTGCCGGCAACGACATTGGCTCCAGCAAGCCCTCCCGCATTTCAGAGGGCACCCCCAAGGCCGTGGACTATGACGCGCCCCAGGGCCTGCCCAAAGAAGGGCTGGTGGACCGCTCCAAAATCAAGGAGATCCGCCTGGCCGCGCCCAAGAACTATGCCGCCGACCAGTACACCGAGACCGCCCCCTTCACCCCCGAGAACATGATTGACGGGGACTACCGCACCCACTGGACCGCCGCCAACTGGCACGGCAACGAGCATGTGGTCACCACCTTTACCGAGCCTGTGGACCTGCAGGCCGTGCTGTGGGTGCCCCGGCTGGACGGGAACTACCCCAAGTGGCTGCGGGCCTACAGCATTCAGGTGTGGTATGAGGGGGAGGACCTGACCAAAAACGGCCACCTCATTGTCCCCGACCCCCAGCGGGGCGGCGTGGACAACAACACAGACACCGGCAACAACGGCGGCTATGTGCAAACCTGGCCCAACATCCCCAACCGTTCTGCCATTCCCACCAGCCGCTTTGCGGTGCTGCCCCTGGGCGTGGAGAAAAAGGTGGCGCAGATCAGCGTGGCGGTAGAGCAGGCCGACTACAACCTGGTCAGCTGCTCTGAGATCAAGTTCATGGAGTATGACCCGGCCCACTGCCTGCCCGAGGAGATTGCCGCCCTGTTTGCCAACGACCTGCGCACCGCCCTGAAGCCTGGGGTGGACGCAGGGAAGATCGACGGGCTGAAGGCCCGGCTGGACAGCGATGAGAAATATTATTACCTGGATATTGCCACCCTGACCGACGAGCTGGCTCTGGCCAAGGAGCTGCTCACCGGCTCTACCAGCGGCTCGCTGCTGGAAGGGGTGCAGTCCCGCTCCGGCGAGGCGGACGGCCAGAAGTACAGCCAGGGCGGCAGCGTGCTGCAGCCCCTGGGCGCGGCTGGCCTTGCCAATGGAGAATTCACCGTCTACGCCCAGGGCATCCCCCAGGGCGGCGTCCTGACCCTGTACGCCAGCCAGTTTAACGCCGAGGCCTCTGCCTGGCTCAGCTCCATGGGCACGGTGGAGAACGGCCGCAACACCCTGAAGGTGCCTAAAATCGGCAGCCAGAACACCCAGCGGGGCGGCAGCCTGTACTTTACCTATTCCGGTCCCAACCCCGAGCAGGTGAAGCTCCATGTGCGCCGGGCCCTGAAAATCCCCGTGCTGGAGCTCTCCGGCTGGTATGGTATGACCGAGCCGGCCCGGCGCGGCGCGATTTCCGACTATCTGACCGCCCTGGACGCCTTTGTGCAAAAAATCGGCGTAAACGACAGCAACAAGACCACCAGCGCCCTCAACGTCACAGAGATCTCCACTCCCACCATGCTGCTGTCTCTGCCTGCCCTGGCAGTGAAAAACAGCACCACCGCCACTGGCGACGCCCGGGTGCAGGCTCTGTACGACTCGGTGCTGGCCTGGGAGGACCTGATGCACATCTGCAAAACCACCCAGGGCATTGACAATACCTACCAGAGCAACGACATGCAGACCCGGCAGAATATCCGCTGCATGCAGATGTTCAGCGGCGCGTTTATGTATGCCGCGGGCAGCCATATTGGCATCGGCTACGGCTCCTGCGCGGGCATGGCCGGGGGCAAGCCTGTTTCCGCCACCGGAGCAGGCAAGGCCAACAACCTGTTCGGCTGGGGCATTGCCCACGAGATCGGCCACAACATGGATAAGCTAGGCCGGGCGGAGATTACCAACAACATCTACTCCCTTATGGCCCAGACCTACGACGGCCAGGCCAACACCCTGCCCTCCCGGCTGGAGCTCAGCGGCAAATACCCCGCCATCTTCCAGAAGACCGCCGAGGGATATCCGGGCGAGTCCAACAATGTGTTTGTGCAGCTGGGCATGTACTGGCAGCTGCACCTGGCCTATGATTCGGCGGAGAAGCCCCTGGACTTCTACAACCGCCTCTTCAAGGCCTGGAAGGCCGGCGCCTACACCCAGGGCCTCAGCGGCCTGAGCTATGACGAGAAGTTCGCCCTGACTGCCAGCGGCACAGCCAACGCCAACCTGACAGAGTTCTTCACCCGCTGGGGCATGAAGCTCAGCGACCCGGTAAAGGCCAAGCTGGCCGCTTACCCTGCCGAGCCCCGGGCCCTGTGGTACCTCAGCGACCAGAGCCGCCGGGAGCGGCTGAACGGTACCGGCGCGGGCAGCGTCAACCAGCTGGTAGGCGCCCGGCTGAAGGAGGGCACTGTCAACCAGGTCGAGATCCACACCGCCACCCGGGAGGCCAAGAACATCCAGGGCTATGAGATCCTCCGGGATGGGAAGCCCATCGCCTTTGTCACCCCGGACAATGTAAAGAACGGCCTGCTGTATACGGACGAGATCGGCAGCGGCAATCATCTGGCCTTCACCTATTCTGTCAAGACCTACGACCTGCTGGGCAACCTCATTGACACCGCCTCTGCCGGGCAGGTGCGGGTGGCCTATGACAAGACCGTCCCTGCCTACCAGTACGACCTCACAGTCACCGGTACGACAGCTGTGTTCACCCTGAAGGAGGAGACTCCGGTCTCCGGCGTCAAGCTGGTGAACACCAAGCCCCAGAGCGGCGGGTTCACCGTTACGGTGGTTGACAAGGAGGGCAAGGAGACCCTGGCCCGCTCGGGAGACTATGGAGACAGCCAGTCTGCCGATGACCCCCAGAGCTATGTCACCTACCTGAACCGCCCGGGCGCCGACAGCGCCAGCGGCACCATCTGGACCTATGACGCCAAGACTGTCACCGTCACCGGCCTGCCCGCGGGCATCAGCAAGGAGAATATCCAGCTGATCAGCTACGCTGGGGACGATGTGGGCTTCTGGCAGGACGAGGGCGGCTTTGCGGGCACCCTGACCGCGGACTATGACTGCGGCGGGGGCAATGTGCTCAAGGCAGGCACCCTGGTGATTGTGGGCACCTATCGGGGCGACCCCTACTACAGCTCCATCCGGCTGAAGGGCCGCTTTACCAACACAAAGACCACAGTGGACGAAAACGGCCAGGAGACCGTGGAGGCCACAGAGGAGGTCCGGGACATGGACGGAGACCTGTATCTGTTCTCCTATGTGCCGGAGGATAAAAAGGTCAGCGATATCAGCGACGGGCTGTTCCTGTTTGTGCCCAATGTACAGCGTGAGGCCGAGCTGCAGGAGGCCACCCACTGCGATGGGGTAAACCTGCTGCCCTCGGAGATTATGGCCGAGCTCTACCGGCTGGACGACCCCAATGCCCCGGAGACCAGCGGCCGGCTGCTGACTGCCAGCACCCTGTGGGTGAACAGCCCCGGCGGCCAGGACCTGCCCCAGATTGAGCTGAAGGAGGGGGCCTGAGGGGGAACGCGCCCTGCCCTTCCCCGGCAGACGGGGTAAAGGCTGGTATTTATCCGGCTTGCCCCGCATATCATTCATTCCATGAAGCTTCTGACTTTTCATTCTGAAGAAAGAGAGATACCCATGAAACGAATCCTTTCCCTTCTTCTGGCTTTGGCCCTGTGCCTGAGCCTGTGCCCCCCGGGCCTCAACGCCCAGGCGGCTTCTGACGGCATGTCGCTGGTGTATGCCCAGGGGGTGGACGGCTCGGTCCGCCTGAGCGTTACCGGCGTGGAGCCGGACCGGGTCATCCGGGGCGTACAGCTGGAGCTCACCCTGGACGGAGCCGGCTACGACCCGGCGGACATCCGCATAGAGCCTGCGGACGACGACGCTTTCAGCCCCTCCTTTGGGGCCATCACCGGCCCCGGCGGGGATGTGACCACTGTGACCCTCTACCTGGTCTCTCCCTATGCCCTGAACACCCAGGAGACCCTGCCTCTGGGCTCTCTCACTTACCGGGGCCTGGGCCTGGCCCCCATTGAC
The DNA here is from genome assembly GCA_910587835.1 of uncultured Oscillospiraceae bacterium. Lineage (GTDB taxonomy): Bacteria > Bacillota > Clostridia > Oscillospirales > Acutalibacteraceae > Acutalibacter. The sequence goes on from CAJUNQ010000013.1 coordinate 97,953, forward strand.
GCCCGGCTGGGCCTGATTGACAGCGACCAGCTGACCGGGGGCGGCCAGGTAGAGCTGGCCGCTCTGCCCCTGACGCCTGCTGCGGACACGGAGAACTGGGGCCCCAGCAGCAAAGTGAAGACCACGGTGTCCCGGGGCAAGGGCACGGTGATTGCCGCCCCCTATGGCCGCGAGAACCAGACCGTGGCCATCAAGGCTGAGCCTGCCGAGGGATATCAGACTGAGAGCGTGCAGGTGAACGGCCAGCCCGCTATCCTTCAGGGAGACGGCGTCTATACCTTCCCCATGCCCGCCGGCGACGCCCAGGTAGTGGTGAGCTTTGCCCAGAGCTCGGGGGAGCAGGGCTTTACTGACGTGAGCCCCAACTCCTGGTACTACAGCGCGGTGGAGTTCGTCTCTCAGCGGGGCATTATGACCGGCGTGGGGCCGGGACGCTTTGACCCCACGGGCGCCACCAGCCGGGGCATGATCGCCACCATTCTCTACCAGCTGGAGGGCAAGCCTGCTGTCAGCGGAGAGTCGGTGTTTACCGACGTCCCCGATGGCAAATGGTACAGCAACGCCATCAAGTGGGCCAACCAGCAGGGCATTGTGGCGGGCTTCGACGACCGCAGCTACCGGCCCAACAAGGGCATCACCCGCCAGGAGCTGGCGTTGATTCTCTACAAATACGCGTCCTACAAGGGCTATGACACCACCGCGGAGGGGAACCTGGACAAGTTCGCCGACAGCGGGAATGTGTCGGGCTTTGCCCGCAAGGCCATGCGCTGGGCTGTGGGCAGCGGCCTAATTGGCGGCAATGAGAAGAACCAGCTGAATCCCAAGGGCGGTGCGCAGCGCGCCCAGGCAGCGGTGATCTTCCGTGCCTTTTTGCAGGACAAATTGAGCTGAAACAGGAGCAGGGCCCCCAAAGAGGGAGCCCTGCTCTTTTGTTGTCAGACCGCCTCTGCCCGCAAAGGCTGGGGCAATAAACAGGCGCGACGGACAGACCAGACTGAAGCAGGAGAAGGGCCCCGGCAGGAGCCCTTCTCTTTTTGCGGCCAAAAGGCGCTGCTCTGTCAGAGCCTTTCCCGTGTCAGCAGCCATAGCACGCCCAAGGTCAAAAATAGCCGCAAGGCCGCCTGGTGCCCCAGCAAAATCCAGAAAATCATCGCCTGTAAGCTCATTCCCACAGCAGCTTCCCCCTTTTTTGCTTTCGAGTATACAACATTTGTGGTCATTTGTCAACAAATGTGTTCATAACCTTCTTCTGGGTACACTATAGTAAAGGTCGCTATAGTAGAATCTGCCGGAGGGCCGGAGCCCGGCCCCGCCGCAGAACAAGGAGGAAAATGAGAATGAGCGCAGCACAGCTTGACCCCCGGCTGGTGGGAGAGGTGATTGCCAGCTTCCGCCGGAAAAAAGGGCTGACCCAGGAGGTGCTCAGCGGTTTGGCGGACCTGGGGCGCACCCACCTGAGCGCCATTGAGCACGGAGAGCGCAAGCCCACCCTGGAGACCCTGTACCGGCTCAGCGGGGCGTTGGAAGTACCCATGTGGGTGATTGTCAAGAAGATCGAGGAGGAGCTGGAAGCGCGGGGCTGACAGCCAGGGCCTGGGGCGCAGATGCGCTTCAGACCCCTGCCACTCTACCAGGGCCTTCAGCCCCGCAAACTAACAGAGCCCGCCCTCTGTCACGCCGGTCGTCAAGACTTGGGAGAGCTGTGGCGGCCTGCCAATGGTTCCCGCCCGAGGCTGACAGAAGAGGCCTGCCGCCCCGCTTTCAGCAAACCCGTTGGGCGGGGCTTGCCCTGCTGGGCCTTACCATTCTATCAGGATTTTTTTCAGCCCCCATAAACTGACAGAATCAAGCCCCCCGCCCGTCCTATAATAAAAGCCACGGGGTACAAGACCCGGGAGAGGAGGCGGGCCATGACTGTCTACGCCGACGTCCTGGTGATCGTGAATCTGTACATAGACTTCATTCTGCTTCACGCGGTGCAAAGCTTTTTGCGGCTGCAGGCCGGTAACGGCAGGCTGGTGCTGGGGGCCCTGGCCGGGGCCCTGTGCGGACTCAGCGGCCTGCTGCCAGCGCCGGGGTGGCTCTCGCCCCTGCTGGGGGGACTATGCTCCCTGGCGGCGGTGGGGGCGGCCTTTGCGCCGGTGCGGCCGGGGCTGTTTCTCCGGTGCTGGCTGTGCACCTGGCTGGCAAGCTTTTTGCTGGCGGGTTTTTTGCTGTTCATCGCCCAGTTCGCCCCGCCGGGATATCTGGGCGTGGTAGGGGGGGCGGTTTACCTGAACCTGTCTCTGCCGGCGCTGTTTGTGGGCACATGCCTTGCCTATCTGGCGCTGTGGCTGTTCCGGCGGGCTTTTCCCCGGGAGGCCTCTCCCCTGCCGGCCAGGCTGGTTATAAGCAGCAGCGCGGGAGAGGCCACGGTGTTTGCCAAAGCCGACACAGGCTGCGCCCTGCGGGAGCCCTTCTCCGGCCTGCCGGTGGTGCTGTGTCAGGCCAGCGCCTTAGGGGACGCGGCGCCTGCCGCTGCTGTGGACTATCTGCAGGGCCGCACCCCCGGCGAGGCCCTGCGCCTGGTCCCCTTTGAGAGCATCGGGGGACGGGGCCTGCTGCCCTGCTTCCGGCCCAAAAAAGTCACCGAGGCCCGCACCGGCCGGACGCTGGACTGCTATGTGGCAGTTACCAACACCCCCCTCTCCCCAGGGCAGTTCGCCGCGCTGTACAATCCCGAGCTGTTCCCCCCATCAACCTAAGGAGGCTGCGCTATGCTGACGACATTTCTATCTTCCCTGATCACCTGGGGCGGCATTTTGCTGCGCCGGTTCTTCCCCTTCTGGGGCGCTGCGCCCTGTCACTACATCAACGGCCCCGACACCCTGCCCGCTCCCCTGAGCAAGGAGGAGGAGGCGCAGGTCATGGAGAATATCAAAAACAACGTGCCCGGGGCCCGGGAGCCCCTGATCACCCACAACCTGCGGCTGGTGGTGTACATTGCCAAAAAGTTTGAGAGCCCGGGGGCCAGCGTGGAGGACCTGATCTCGATTGGCACCATTGGGCTCATCAAGGCCGTGAACACCTTCCGGGTGGAGAAGAACATCAAGCTGGCCACCTATGCCTCCCGGTGTATTGAAAACGAGATTTTAATGCATCTGCGCAAAAGCTCCCAGCTGCGCAATGAAATCTCCATCGACGACCCGCTGAATGTGGACTGGGACGGCAACGAGCTGCTGCTCTCGGACCTGCTGGGCAGCGAGCCGGACGCAGTGAACCGGGACATTGAGCAGGAGGCGGAGCGGGATATGCTGCTCAGCGCGGTCAGCCGGCTGTCGCCCCGGGAGAAGACCATTATGCAGCTGCGGTTCGGGCTGGAATCCACCAAGGAGCACACCCAGAAGGAGGTGGCGGACCAGCTGGGGATATCACAGTCGTACATATCCCGGTTAGAGAAGCGGATCATCACCCGGCTGCGGAAGGACCTGGAAAAGGCGGGATAACACGAGCCAGCCAAAGGCAGGCAAAAATCACGGGGTCCTCTGGGCCAAACTCAAGAACCTGTATTCATAGGCGGAGGATGCCGGAGTGGCGAGGGATTTTGTCGCCCTGCAAGGCAAAAAATCGCAGGAATACGTGCCGTATTTCAAGATTTTTTAACGCAGCAGGACGGCAAAAGACCCGTCCCTCCGGCGTTCAACGCCTGCGAATACAGGTTCTTAGGTCAGAGGCCGCGGGTTCGCTCCTGTAGGGAGAGGCAAAAGGAGATGAGCCGGTATTTTCCCCAGCGGGCGCAGACGCAGGGGCTTGGCGGCTTCCCCCCTTGCGGAGCAAGGGGGGGGGAGCGTCCCGTTTGCTGCGGGTAAAGACAGAGAAAAAAGCCGGCCTTTCGGTCAAAAGAAGCAGAAAGCCTCCCCTCCCAAGCCTAAGCGTCAGGCTGGAAGGGGAGGCTTTCTGCTATGCAGTTCCTACTCTGAACTCAAAAACAACACTCAAAACTCATAGCTCCCCGGGGCCAGCGTCTCCCGCCGGCCATCCGGAAGGACCAGCTCGGCCTCGCAGTCAAAGGGCACGGTGACAGTGTAGCGAAGGGCCTCCCCGTCATACTGCCAGCCCACCTGGTACAGCCCGGCGGCAGTGTTCATGCGCATCTTCACCCAGCGGACCCGGGGGTCCGGCATGGGACGGATGACGGCCCGCTTGTAGCCCGGAGCCTCCTCGCAGGGGTTGAAGCCCACCAGGTTCCGGTACATCCAGTCCACAATGGAGCCGTAGGCATAGTGGTTGAGACTGTTCATCCCCGTGCCGCTGATGGAGCCGTCCGGCAAGAGAGAGTTCCAACGCTCCCACACCGTGGTGGCCCCCAGCTTGACCTCGTTGAGCCAGCTGGGGTAGTCCTTCTGCAAGAACAGCGTGTAGGCAAGCTCATTGGCCCCGCTGTCCGACAGGGCCCGGCACAGGAAGGGCGTGCCGCAGAAGCCCGTGTCCAGGTGCCAGTTTTTGGCCGCAAGACGGGCCTTCAGCTGGTCCAGCACCTTCTCCCTCCCGCCCTCGGGGTAAATGCCAAAGAACAGGCTGAGCACGCAGGCAGTCTGGGTGCCCTCGATTTTAAAGCTGCCGTCCGGGTGGAAATACTCCTGGGCAACCGCCCCCTTGATCTTCTCGCACAACGCCTCATACTCCGCCGCGTCCTGGTCATACCCCAGGGCTCTTGCCGCTTTGGCAGTCAGCTGTGTGGAGTAGAAATAGAAGCAGCTGGCGGTATATTGCAGGTCCGTGGCCCCAAAGGGGTTTTCCGCGTCCTTGGGGTCGGGCCTGTCCAGGGCCAGCCAGTCCCCCAGCTGGTTTCCCCGCAGCCACAGGCCCCGGCCTCCGTCCGCCTGGTCGTCCTGGCGCATCCGCTCCACCCAGTCCCGCATAACCGGATACTCGGCCCGCAGCAGGTGGATGTCGCCGTAGTTTTCATAGACAGCCCAGGGCATCATGGTAGCCACGTCGCTCCAAATGGCGCAGCCCTTGTGGTTGTTTTTCTCAAAGGAGATATTGTCCTCCATCACCTGCCGGATAAAGGCCTCCCGCTCCTCCGCCGGCCGGGCCTCAATGGCCGCGGCCAGGTCCGGGTATTTGGCCAGGGCGGCGGCAAGGCCCTCCTGGTCCCCGGGCTGCAGGCGGATGAAATCCGCCGGGTCGATGTCAAACGCAAAGGCGCGAACTGCCGCAGCGTTGGGGGCGGGCACATACATGGGCACCGCGCCCTTGTGATACTGCTGCTCCTCCCGTACATTCTCTATAAAGTGGTGGAAAAAGGCAGGCATGTAAATATTTTTACAGGCTGTGGCGCTGATAATGGCCGCGTCCCCGGTCCAGCCCAGACGCTCGTCCCGCTGGGGACAGTCTGTGGGCAGGTCCAGGAAGTTGTCGAACTGGCCCCACATGGCGTTCTGGAACAGCCGGTTCACCAGGGGGTTATCGGTCTCAATCCAGCCGATGGGGTCAATGTCCGAGCGGATGTGGCAGGCGGTGAAGTCTCCGGGGCGGACGTCCTCCACGCCCTCCACCTTGACAAAGCGGAAGCCGTAGAAGGTGAACCGGGGCCGCACCCGCCGGGGCCTGCCGTCGGAAACATAAATGTACTCGGCCTTGGCTGTGCGCAGATTGTCCCGATAAAAGCAGCCGTTCTGCATCACCTCGCCGTAGCTGAGCTTCACTGTCTGTCCGGCAGGGGCGTTCACCTGAAACTCCACCCAGCCGGTCATGTTCTGGCCAAAGTCCAGCACAATTTCATCCTTGGGGGTGCGGATCACCTCCACTGGGGCAAACTCCTGCTTCTTCACGATTTTCGGGCCCCGCCGGGGGACCAGGGGCGTGGCTTCCTCCCGGAGGACCACCCCAAAGGCCTGGGCCTGGCAGCCGGGCTCTGACCAGCCGGGCGTCTGGAGGTTGGCGTCAAAATGCTCGCCGTCATAAATATTGCTGAAGGTGACAGGAGAGGGCCGGCTGACCCAGCTGCCGTCGGTGCCCACCAGGGTCTCCGTGCCGTCCTCCATTGTCACCCGCAGCTCGCAGATGGCCTGCATGGTGTCGCCGTACAAATCATGGTAGCGGCTGAAGACAATGTCCCCCTTATACCAGCCCGGCCCCAGAGCCAGGCCCAGGGTGTTCTCCCCAGAGCGCAGCAGGTCCGTCACGTCAAAGGTCTGATATTCCAGGGCAAAGCCATAGCAGTGAAAGCCCGGCAGCAGGTATTCGTCCCCCGCCTTTTTCCCGTTGACCTCCAGCTCGTAGATGCCCAGGCCGCACACATAGGCCCGGGCGCTGGCAATGGGGCCGGAGAGGGTAAAGTCCTTGGAGAGCAGGGGCTGGCGCTCCTTGTCCGCAAAGACAGGAGCCGCCGGGTCCGCGGCAATCCACTGGGCCTGCCAGGGCTCGTCCTGCTTTGGGGTCTCAAACCAGGAGGAGGCCTGGGCGCTGCCGCCCTCGTCCCCCCACACGGTAACGGTCCAGTCATAGCGGGTGCGGGGCTTCAGCTCCACCGGGGCCTCAAAGCCCAGAGAGGAGAGGTCCTCCCGCCGGCCGGAGTCGAACACAGGCCTGCCCCCCGCCGAAACGGTGATTTGGGCGGCAGCCTGCTTCTTGTCCCCGGCCTCCTCCACGGTCCATGAGAAAACCGGGCGGGTCATTTCCAGGCCCAAAGGGGCCGTCAGGTGATTGGTGCGCAGATGAGTAAGCTTCATGGTGGTTTCCTTTCTGAAAAGACTGATAGAGTGTTTATACATTATACACCAAAACTTCCCAAAAAGATAGAGTCATTTACAAAAAAGCCCCATTTCATTTGACAAAAAGCCGGGCAGCAGACAGGGACCGCCGGGTTGGGAAAATTTTTGCAAAAAAATTTGGACGACCCCCTTGACATTTACGGAAAATTTGGTATAATGTTCATTGTCCCCGGCAGGAAGCTATCACAAGGGGAGCATGAAGCGGTATTGTGTAATGGTAGCACAGCAGACTCTGACTCTGTTTGTCTGGGTTCAAATCCTGGTACCGCTGCCATGACCCGGGTCTGGAGCGCTGGATTCCAGGCCCGTTCTTTTTCTGCCGTCCCCCTGCCGGACGGCCCCCTCGAGGTGTGGCTCAGCTTGGTAGAGCGCTACGTTCGGGACGTAGAAGCCGCAGGTTCGAATCCTGTCACCTCGACCACCAGCGTGACGCTGGACACGGTTCGCGCACCCATGTGGATGGATGCGCGAAGTTTTTTGCCCGCCGCCCGGGCCCCAGCCTGGCCAAACAACCCAGGCAATCACATTTTGGAGGATGAAATACCATGAAAGTAATGCATACCATGAAGAAAGCCCTTGCAGCTCTTTTGGCAGTGCTGCTCACGTTGACCTTTGCGGCGTGCGGCAGTGACGGCAAACCGGGCTCCGGCTCAGAGGGTGAGGAGGAAAACGCCATAGGCAGCGCCCTGGAGCTGCTCACCACCGTGTGGGACAGCTATGGAGAAGAGGAGCGCTTTGCAGCCGCCGGCGGCGATATGTCCGAGGAAAACATGACTATGGACGGCCCCGGGAAGTTCAGCCTCAGCGATGCCGCCGCGCTGGACGCCACCCTGGGGTTCCCGGAGGCTGCTGTGGATAAAATTGACGACGCGGCCTCTCTGGTGCACATGATGAACGCCAATACCTTTACCTGCGGCGTGTACCATGTCAAGGATGCCGCGGACCTGCCGGAGGTTTCCGCCGCCCTGAAGGACAACATCCTGCAACGGCAGTGGATGTGCGGCTTCCCGGACCGGCTGGTGATTATGCAAACCGGCGGCTATGTGGCGGCTTTCTTTGGCGAGCAGGGGATCACCGGCGCCTTCCAGGAAAAGCTGACAGCCGCGTACCCCGATGCGGAAACCCTGTGCGACGAGCCCGTGGTGTAACCGGCGGCAGGTAAAGGCTAAGCGATGTTATTTTCCAGCATAAGCTTTCTGTTTTACTTTCTGCCTGTTGTGGCGGCCCTGTACTATGCCTCACCCAGGCGTTTGAAGAACAGCGTACTGCTTGCGGCCAGCCTCTTTTTCTATGGCTGGGGCGAGCCCAGATACCTGGCCTTTATGCTCCTCTCCATCACCCAGGGATATGTTTTCGGGCTCCTGATTGAAAAATACCGGGGAAAGGGCCGTTCCAAAGCTCTCCTGACGGCTTCGGTCCTTTTCAGCCTGCTGTTGCTGGGATACTGTAAGTACGCGGATTTCTTCATCAGCAATTTCAATCGGGCAACCGGGCTGTCCCTTCCGCTGCTAAAAATCGCCCTGCCGGTGGGCATCAGCTTTTATACCTTTCAGGTGCTCAGCTACACGGTGGACGTATACCGAGGCATAGCGCCCGCACAGCGGAACTATGTGGACCTGACGGCTTATATCGCCATGTTCCCCCAACTGGTGGCAGGGCCCATTGTCCGGTACGCGGACATAGCCGGACAGCTGCGGAGCAGAACCCACAGCCTCAGCGGAGCGGCAAGAGGCATCCGCCGGTTTACTATCGGTTTATCGAAAAAGGTACTGGTGGCTAACCAGCTGGGGGCTTTGGTTGCCGCCTTTAAAGAATCCGCGGAGCCCTCTGTCCTGTTCTGCTGGCTGTACGCCGCCGCTTATATGCTGCATATTTATTTCGATTTCTCCGGCTACAGCGATATGGCCATTGGCCTGGGCTATGTGTTTGGCTTTCGTTTCCCGGAAAATTTCGACTACCCCTATATCTCCCGCAGCATCACGGAATTCTGGCGAAGATGGCACATCTCGCTGGGGACTTGGTTCCGGGACTATCTCTACATCCCGCTGGGCGGCAACCGGGTGGGCAAGCCCCGCTGGCTGTTCAATATAGCGGTGGTGTGGGCGGCGACCGGGCTGTGGCACGGCGCGGCGTGGAATTTTGCCCTTTGGGGCCTGCTGTTTGCGGCCCTGCTGATGCTGGAAAAGCTGTGGCTGTCCCAGTGGCTGAACAGGCACAGGGCAGTAAGCCGCCTGTATGTGCTGTTTCTGGTCATGATCAGCTTTGTGATCTTTGACGCGGAAAGCGTGGCAGCGGCATTCTCCCATATCTCCGCCATGTTCGGGGGCCGGGCCTTGCCGGTCTTTACGGTGGAAAGCGTCTATTATTTGAAAAGCTATCTGGTCATTTTGGTCCTGGCCTTGCTCGGCGCGACCCCTCTGCCCAAAAAGCTGGCGGCTCGGGCAGAGAAGGGCAGGTATACCCAGGCTGCCTGCCATATCGCGGAGCCGGCGGTCTGTCTGGCGTTGCTAACGGTGTGCACCGCCTATCTCATAGACGGTTCCTTTAATCCCTTCTTATATTTTAGATTTTAGGAGCGATGGTATGCCGGAAAAACGGAAGGATATGGCCCTTGTGGCCCTCACCTGTATCTTTTTGTATGGCTTTTTGCTGTGGGCCGTTCTCAAGCCCGTGGACGCCCAGTCGGCCAGCGAGCGCCGGCCTTTGGCAGCCCCGCCGGCGGCCAGCTGGAACGCTGTATTTTCAGGGGTCTATATGACGGATTTTGAGAAATACGCGCTGGACCAGTTCCCCCTGCGGGACAAGCTGCGCACGGTCAAGGCCCTCACCGCCCTGTACGCTTTCAGGCAGAAGGACAACAACGGGGTCTACCTGCAGGACGGCTATATCTCGAAACTGGATTACCCCCTCGACCTGCGGTCTGTGGACTATGCGGCGTCGCGGTTCCGGTATGTTTACGAGCAGTATCTGGCGGGCAAAGACATGGCGGTCTACCTGTCCGTCATCCCGGACAAGAACTATTATATGGCGGCAGAGCACGGCGCCCCAGCCCTTGACTATGCCGGTCTGGCGGACGCCCTGGGGGCCCGTCTGGATTTTGCCCAGTATATCGATCTCTTTCCCTTTTTGGAGCTGTCGGACTATTACCGCACAGACAGTCATTGGCGGCAGGAAAATATCACAGACGCTGCCCAGCACCTTGCCGGGCAAATGGGGGTCACCCTGTCAGCCGGCTACACCCGCCATTTGGCCGAGGCCCCCTTTTATGGGGTGTACTATGGACAGGCGGCTCTGCCCCTGCCAGGGGAGGAGCTGTACTACCTGAGCCATGCCGCCCTGGAGGACTGCCGGGTCTATGACTATGAAACAGGTATGAATATCCCCCTCTACGACCCGGAGCAGGCTGCGGGCCGCGACCCCTACGCTTTCTTTCTGGCAGGGCCCAAATCGCTGCTGAAGATCGAAAACCCCCAGGCCACTACCGGGAAGGAGCTGATTCTCTTCCGGGACTCCTTCGGGAGCAGCATAGCCCCCCTGTTGGCAGAGGGCTACGCCTCCATCACCCTGGTGGATATCCGCTATATATCCCCCTCAATGCTGGGCCGGTTTATCTCCTTTACCGATCAGGACGTGCTGTTTCTTTACAGCGCTTCGGTCCTCAATAACAGTAAGACTATCAAGTGACCGAGCAATGGAAAGAGGGTGCGGCGTAAAAGATGCCGCGCCCTCTTTCCGTTTCTCATACCTGAGTAGAGCCGCCTGTCCTGCCCCAGCTGGTATTCTCCTTTTTCCAGCTTACGCAGTAGATTTTTCTGGCAAAGCTTTTTCACCATCCGCTGTAGCTGGGCGAATATATTGTGGATGAGTGCAGTGAAAAAAATAGAACCTGTATTCACAGGCGTTGAACGCCGGAGGGACGGGTCTTTTGCCGTCTTGTTGCATTAAAAAATCTTGAAATGCAGCAAGTATTCCTGCAATTTTTGCCTTGCAGGGCGACAAAATCCCTCGCCACTCCGGCATCCTCCGCCTATGAATACAGGTTCTTATAGGCAGACGCCTTGTTTGCATGGAGAAAAAAGAGCGCCAACTTGAAACAAACTATTTCAATATCAGAAAAAAGCACTCGACCCGCTTTTGGCTTTTTGTCTTCTGTAGCTCCAATTAAATTCAGCTAAATTATCTTCCATAAGCGCTTTAGCCGTTAGCGCGATAGAGGAAGGTCATAATCTGGCCGCGGGTGCACTGCTGGCCTGGGGAGAAGGTGGTGGGGCTGGTGCCGCTGGTGACGCCCTTCCCCACGGCCCACTCCACGGCCTGGGTGTAATACTGGCCACTCTTCACGTTGCTGAACCTGCTGGAGGCGCCGGAGACCGCGGGCTTTCCGTTGGCGTTCCACAGGAAGGTCACGGCCTGCCCCCGGGTGCAGGTGACGCCGGGGGAGAAGTGGGTGGCGTCCGTGCCGCTGGTGACGCCCTTCTCCTTGGCCCAAAGCACGGCCTTATAACAGTAGTCCCCTGCCTTTACGTCCTGAAAAGGATTGACGGTAGAGGTGGGCTCGGGCTCGCCGTTCGCCCGCCAGAGGAAGGTGACTATCTCCGCACGGGTGCAGGGCTTGTTTGGCGAGAAGGTGGTGGCGCTGGTACCGCTGGTCACCCCCTCCTCCACGGCCCACTCCACTGTACAGCATCATAGTAGAAATCGCCCTCCTTGACGTCTGAAAACTGGGGAGCCTCTGGGGTAACAGGCGGCTCGGGCTCAGGCTCGGGCGTAAAGGAGTCCGTCAGCTCCGGCCGTTCCCAGGCGGGGTGCTGCTTCCAAACCAGCAGGCCCTGACCGGGGTGGCTGCGGACATAGTCGTTGAGCTTATTTGTCAAAATACCGTTTCTGAACTCCTCCTCGGTAAAGGTCGGGCTGCCGCCGCTGTTATAATTGGTCCCCTCCAGGAAATAGCAGGTGTCGGAACCCCGCTGATTCGAGTGGCCGGAAGGGGACGTCACCGTCACCGTGCCGGTGGACCAGCAGTTTGCCATATCGCTTAGCCCGCCGCTATAACCCCCGCGTCCGCCGCCAATGGCGCTGCACCCGGCGGGCGCGCCGGCAGAGGTCACCTGGATTGCCCCGGCGCTCCAGCAGTTGACCACGCAAGGTGTTGCCGCGTACAAATTGCATGTGTTGCCCACGATGCCGCCGATTTCCACCGGAACCTCCCAGGTGTGGACATTGCGGTCGATGAATACGTCGGCGGTGATGCTGCCGGTGTTTCCGCAGTTAATGACATCGGCAAACGCAGTCCCGGCAATGCCCCCCACTGAGGCGCTGCAGCTGGGGACCGCACCCTGAAGCTCAATGCTGCCGCTGAAGAAGCACCGGTCTACCGTGCCCTTGTGGATACAGCCTACAATTCCGCCGATGTTATAATAGCCATAGTCGACCGCCGAGGGCTCAAAGCGGATGTTCACTTCGGAGGTGCAGTTCACAACGGTACCGGGGGCATATCCATCTGTGCGTGTCGCACAGCCCAGCTCGGCAACGATGCCGCCAATCAGAGGGAGGCTGTTGTCCTCCGTCGGGCTCAGGCTGCCGGTGATATGGCAGTTGGAGATGGCGCCAGCACAGCAGTAGGCCAGAATGGCGTGGCTGTACATGCTGCCGTCCACCGTCAGGTTCTTGACCACGCCGCCGGCGTCGATTTTGCCGAAGATGCTGTAATCGGAAAAGCCGGCTTGAATCTGGTGTCCAGCGCCGTCAAAGGTGCCGGTGTAGCCCGGCTCGTAAAAAGCACTTTTTTGATCAAAGGCGGCGATGGATTCCTTCCAAGCGTAAATACTCAGCTGAATGTCCGCCGTCAATACTGCGTCCAGACTGTATTCGCCATTGTTGACCCTCTTGGCAAAGGCAATCAATTCCTCCGCCGTAGAAATCTGAACCGGGCCGGAAGCCCGGGCGGGCGCCCCGGCGCCGATGCTCAGGCACATGACCAGCGCCAGTGCCAGGGACAGAATTTTTTTCGTTTTAGCGCCTCCTTTGTTTTCGGGTGCAAAAAGCGCAATCCGCCTCCGGCATAGTACGCACTTTTGCACATTCAGGCATGACAAACTGACACAATCAAAACCAACTCGCTTGAATGATCGCACAAGGCATACGGTTTGCCGACCCCCTTCTCCTAATTTTTTATTATAGCACACCTGTTGAACAAAAGCAATGGAAAGCGAGGCGGTGGGAGTGTCCAAACACCGCGTTAAAGGCAATCAAAGAGTAAAAAAGGGACAGCAGCCCCAGGATGCCGGGAGAAATAACGGCTTTTCTGTGCGCCAAAGCGGTTATAAGCGCGTCAACATCGCAATGCTTTCCGGAGCGTCATGGGCCAGCCAGCACTTGCCTGATCTGTATGATCCCTTACTGCTACAACCCTTCAAACACGCGCTGCAGGACACCGTTTTTGCACCATCTGTTCAAGCAGGTATACGTTGTATGCCATTTTCCTGTATTGTTCCTTTGTGATTTTCATGCCCCGATTTTACCATTTTTTCGACTTTTTGTGAATTGTGTGAACAGACTCTAAACGGTTCTTGATGTGAGAAAATGCCATATTTCAAAGTCAGGGAGATGCTACATTATTCAGAGAAAACGATCCTCCGATACCACAAAAAGGAAATTGCCCAGCTAAACCAGCTTTTAGAAGAAAAAAGTATATCCGCCTCCTTGACACGAGGCCCATTCCATCGGCTTTTCTTTGGTTATGCTGGACCATTGTAGGGGGGATCTTTTCCCATTTAAAAATTAATTTTCAAGCCCTATTCAGTGTTGCAAACGTCCCTAGGGTTTACCGGCGTTGTGGGGGCGCTAAATACTGAATATTCTGAGATATCACAAGGCTTATCAGCGCACAGCAAAGGCGCAGAAGCTCCTAAATATTGACCTTATTTATTATGCCATAAGGGCACACATTCGCGACAACGGCATTACAAAATGGAGTAGACGTAAAAACCGTCAGCAGTATGCTGGGCCACTACGACGCAGGCTTCACGCTGAGAACCTACACCCACGCCACCCGCCAAAAGCAGGAGCAGGCCGCTGAGAAGATGGGAAATTTTATGAACCAGGTCAGATAAAAGTGGGGCAAGAACCGCAAAACGGCTGGAACTTCCTCTCCAGAAGTTTCCAGCCGTTTCCGCTTATTTCGGCGTGTGGGGTGAGCACGCGCCAGTGGCGCGTTGACGCGAACCGACCGAGCTGACAGGCGAGACCATGGTGTGGGTCAGCCCCAATTTTTGAAGGCTCCCAAGACAAAACAAAAACCCCGCAGACCGCAGTCTTACGGGGTTTGAGACTTGGCGAAGCCAACGTCTTTGGAGCTGCTATCCAGATTCGAACTGGAGACCTCATCCTTACCAACACACTGAGATGTGTCCAAGCGGTGCTATCCGGCACTGTTTGGGCGTTTTTTGTACCAATATGGGTGGTCTAT
>CAJUNQ010000014.1 GCA_910587835.1 uncultured Oscillospiraceae bacterium
CCGGCTGACAGTTTGCGCAATCGAGCGTGACAGCTCAGGCAGTGCCTCGTCAGTCCGGTTCCCTCCCATTGTAGCTTAGGTGTGAACCGCTGCATAGGACGGTCATCTCCCCCGTTTTTGGGGGTATCACCATTGTAGCAAGCAGGGCTGCTGTGTGTGAACAGGTATATTTTAGCATAATAAGCGCATAGTATGGGGTAATTTGTAACGGAGGCGTTCTGCTGCTGTCAAGCCTATGGAATATTTTTGGGACACCGAATACACCATACCTCCGGGCCAGGGATTTGCGCTCTTTGGCCCTGGGCATCTTTTGTGGCTGCTCTTTGGAGTGGGCCTGTGCCTTGTGCTGTGCCGCTGTTTTTACCAATGGGGAGAGCGTACCCGGCGGCTGTGTCTGGGCGTGACAGCCGGCCTATTGGCGGCTGACGAGCTGTTTAAGTACGGCGTCGCTTTGGGCAGCGGGGCGTTTCGGCCCTCGTTTTTGCCCCTTCATCTTTGTAGCATCCACATTTTTTGCATCATTGCCGACGCCCTGCGGCCCAGTGTGTATGTGCGGGAAGAGCTCTTTGCGGTGTGCCTGCCGGGTGCGCTGCTGGCGTTAATTTTTCCGGGCTGGGCCTATTTGCCCTTGGCAAACGCTCTTTGCATACACAGCTTTTCGGCCCATATTCTCTTGCTGCTCTACCCAATGCTGGTGTTGTCAGAGGGCTTTCGGCCTCAATTCCGGCGTTTTTTGCGCACGCTGCCGTTTCTGCTTCTGACTGTGGCGGCAGTATACGGAGTCAATCGAATTTTGGGCACCAACTTCATGTTTCTCAGCCGGGCGGGGGAGGGGAATCCGCTGGCCTGGTTTGAGAGCTTTCTGGGCAGTCCGGGGTATTTACTGGGTATTCCCATTATGGCCGGGGGATGCTGGGGGCTCTTGTATGGCGTTGCCGGACGCTGGAAAAGGCGTGGCGAGGCTTGCAAGTTTTGGAAAAATAGGATATAATTGTCACAAACCGATCAGGAGGGATGTCCCATGAACAAAACCATTACCGCTGAAAACGCCCCTGCCGCAGTGGGGCCTTATTGCCATGCCAAGCTGGCGGGCAACACCCTTTATACCTCCGGCCAGCTGGGGCTGTCGCCCGCCACCGGCGAGCTGCCTCAGGGGGTAGAGGCTCAGGCTACTCAGGCGCTGGAAAACCTGCAGGCTGTGTTGGCTGCGGCTGGCATGACCTGCGCCGACGTGGTGAAAACCACGGTTTTTTTGGCTGACATCAACGATTTCGCCGCAATTAACGCCATTTATGCCCGGTATTTTACCGGAGAGGCTCCTGCCCGCTCCTGCGTGCAGGTTGCCGCTCTGCCGAAGGGCGCGCTGTTTGAAATTGAGGCAGTTGCGGTAAAGTAAGGAACGAGCAAAAAAACAGGCGGAAAGCATTGTCCTTTGAGCATGGTTCTCAGAGGGCGGTGTTTTTCTGCCTGTTTTTTTGAGACGGTTGTCACCTGCGGGAGCCAGAGCTCGTTGACAATCAAGGGCCGGTATGTTACGATAGGGACATGATTTCGGAATCAGAATAAAAAACAAGGGGGAGCGGAATGGAGATATCCGATCGGATTCTGGAGCTCTTACAGGACAGCAAGACCAATGTGTCCGGCGAGGAGATGGCGGAGCAGCTTGGCATTACACGCAATTCTGTGTGGAAGGCGGTGCAGAAGCTGCGTCAGTCGGGGTATGAGATTGCGGCCGCTACCAACAAGGGCTACCGGCTGGTCTCTGAGAGCGGCGTACTCAGTCCCGAAAATATCCGCCGGTATCTGGACAGGAGCCTTTCTGACGTGGCCATTGATGTGCGTGAGGTGGTGTCCTCTACCAACACGGTGCTGAAGGGGCTGGCCGAGAAGGGCGGCCGGGAGGGCATGGTGGTGATTGCCCAACGTCAGGAGGGGGGCAAGGGCCGGATGGGGCGAAGCTTTTACTCCCCAAAGGGCTCGGGGCTTTACATGAGCATTCTGCTGCGGCCGGAGCTGGCAGCGGAGGAGTCTTTGGCAATTACCACGGCTGCGGCAGTGGCAGTGGCAGAGGCCATTGACCGGATTACCGGACAGCGCGCCCAGATCAAGTGGGTGAATGATGTTTACCTTTATGGGAAGAAGGTCTGCGGCATTCTCACAGAGGCCTCTCTGGATTTTGAGAGCGGTGGACTGAATTACGCTGTGCTGGGAATTGGCGTGAATGTGCAGGAGCCCCCTGGGGGCTTTCCGGCAGAGCTGTCCAGTCTGGTGGGCGCTATTTTTCCCGGCGGGGCCCCGGAGGGCTCCAGAAACCGGCTGGCCGCAGAGATTCTGAACCGCTTCTTTGCCAGCTACCGCCAGCTTCCTCAGCGGGGGTTCATGGAGCAGTACCGCTCCCGCCTGCTGCTGCAGGGGATGGAGATCGCCTTTCAGCAGGGCAGCAGCCAGTGGGAGGGGGTCGTTTTGGGAGTGGACGATGAAGCCCGCCTGCTGGTGCGGCTGTCTGACGGCCAGGAAAAGGCCTTTGGAGCCGGTGAAGTCAGTATAATGAAAAAGAGCCTGAAAAAGGCTCAGGAAAGGGAGAATAAACATGAAGCTTGAGATGAAAAACCCGGTGCAAAAAACAGTGTTTGTTGGAGTGCTGGCAGCGGTGCTGGCGGTACTCTCCCAGATATCCGTCCCCATGCCCAGCGGCGTGCCGGTGACGCTGCAGACCTTTGCTGTCGCGCTGTGCGGCTGTGTGCTGGGCCCGGCCATGGGTACGGCGGCAGTGGGCGTCTACCTGACCCTGGGTGCGGTGGGCGTGCCGGTGCTGGCTGGATTTGGCGGGGGATTTGGCTCGTTTTTGGGCGTGACCGGGGGATTTTTGTGGGGCTTTCTGCCCATGGCGCTGTTGTGCGGACTGGGCAGCCGGGCCGGGAACAAGGCAGTCGTTATTTCGCTGGGAATGGCGGGGCTGCTGGCCTGTCATCTGTGCGGGGTGGTTCAGTTTGCTTTGGTGATGTCTGTGTCCTTCCCGCAGGCTTTTTTCACGGTCAGCCTGCCCTACCTGATTAAGGATGTGGTGTCTGTGGTTCTGGCCTATTTCGCGGCAATGGCGGTTATTGCCAGCCTGAAAAAGGCCGGTTTGGGAGGTGCGGCTTGAAGCTGCGGGGCCACCATATTTTCTGCACAAGGCTTTTCTCTGGGCATGGGTATGACCAGGCTTTTGCGGAGAATATGGGGAGGATTATAGAGGCTGGCCAGTCAGGAGAGCCTTTGAGAGTATGCACGGAACAGGACGCGGTGTGCGCCGCTTGTCCCAATCGTCAGCCGGACGGTGGGTGTGAGCTGGGGTCTGACGATGTTCTGCACCGGGATTTGGCTGCGCTGAAGGTTCTGAGGCTGAGCCCGGGACAGGAGCTTGCCTGGGAGCAGGCGGAGGGACTGCTGCAAGGAATTACCGAGGGGGATTTTGCCCAGGTATGCAGCGGCTGCCGCTGGGCCAAGGAGGGGCTCTGCTCCTATCAGCTGCTGATGGAGCGGGTCAGGCCCGCAGATAATGGGTTGCCCGCCCCAGGCCCAGCCGCTGAACGGAGCCCGCTTTGACCATTGCGCCCAGAACCGCTTCTATGGTGGTGAGGCTGACCTCGGGCAGGGCCGCGCTGATTTGCGCTTTTGAGACAGGGACAGGGCTGCCCAGCACAAGGAGCTCGATTTGCTCCCGCTTGGAGAGCTTGGGGCTGGGCAGTGCGGCCTGGACGTCTGTGCAGGCCAGGTAGAGCAGGGAGAGAAAGGCTTCCAGATAGGGCAGATAGTCGCAGCTGTTTTCTGCCCAATGCATAGCCGACTGGGCGAGTGCACGGTCGTAATAGAAATAGAATCTGCATATTTTTTCTTCCAGCATCACAAACCGGTACGCATCCAGACCGGAGCGGTACAGCAGCAGCCGGGCAAGCAGCAGCGCGGCGCCATGAGAGACAGTCTGAGCGGGGGAGAGGCAGATCAGGTCCAGAGCCACGCAGGGAATGAGCAGGAGGGGGTCCGCCCCCTCCTGCTTTGCGGTGCGGCAGGCAGAAAGAAGCAGGCCCAGCGTCTGCTTTTTTTCCATATCCAGGGCAGCATCCTCTGGCAGAAGCAGGCGGCAGATATGCAGAAAATCTTCCTCATCCAGCGCGGCCTTGTCCTGAAGCAGCAGGATTTCCTCCAATGCCTGGCCATAGCCGGGAAAGCTCAGCTCAGGCAGGGGGGAGGCTGAGGGGATATTTTTCGCAGTCAATGCCCTTTTTTCCCGGGCGGAGGCATGCTTTAGCTGCCGGGCAAGCAGGCTGCTCTGCCAGCGAAGTGTGGAGAGGAGGCTGGAAAGCCCCGAAGAGAGCGGCAGAGCGGATAAGAACGAGTAGTCGAAATGGCGCATGTGGGACCTTCTTTCTGCATAATATGAAGATATTATACCAAGCTCTTGGGAGGAATGCAACGGCCTCTCTGTTTTTTCTGCATATTTTTTGACGCAGGCGGCGCGTGTGCTGGGACTTGCTTTTCAGCATGGAATGGATTATAATAGCACCAAGAGGGATCGCTATGGAATTATTTCTTGATAATCAAAACCGGGAGCTGAAGCCTCACGGTACCTACGGCTTTCCGGTCTACGCGGACAAAAAGCCTATCTCCTCCTATCCCACGGGCTCCTTTCCCTGGCATTGGCACGACGAGGTGGAGTTCACGCTGGCGGTGTCGGGCAGTATGGAGTACCGGGTCAACGACTGCCGCTATCTTCTGGAAACGGGGCAGGGGCTGTTCTGCAACTCGGGGGCGCTGCACGCGGGCAGTATGGCCGGGGGAGACTGCGAATATATTTCTCTCACCTTTCATCCCCGTCTGCTGGCCGGGTTTGACGGCAGCACCATTGGGGCTAAATATGTCACACCTTTTACGGAGAGCCATTCGGTTTCCTCCCTGCTGTTGACGCGGGAGGTCGGTTGGCAGGAGGAGGCTTTGGACCGGCTGAGCCAGGTTTACAGCCTCTGCCGGGAACGGAGCCCCCTGTATGAGCTGCATGTGCAGAGGCTGCTGACAGAGGTATGGCTGCGGCTCTATGAGAACTGCGGGGAAAAGGCCCAGAGGGGCCCTGGGGAGGACCCGGAGAAGCTGCGGCGGCTGCGGACCATTCTCTCCTACCTTCATGAGCATTATTCGGAGAAGCTGGCGTTGGAGGACGTGGCCCGGCAGGTGGGCCTGTGCAAAAGCGAGTGCTGCCGCTTTTTTAAAAGGCAGATGGGAACCTCTCTGTTTGACTATTTGCTGGACTACCGGGTGGGCAAAAGTCTGGCCTACCTGAAGGAGGGCAGGCCGGTGAACGAGGCGGCTGCCGCTGCGGGCTTTGGGGACCCCTCCTACTTTGCCAAGGTCTTCCGGCTGCGGACGGGGCGTTCTCCCAGCGCGTACCGGAGGGAGGTTGGCCAGGGGCGGGACCTGTCCCCAGAGCCTGGCAAAGCGGAACCAGAAAAGGGAGCGGATACTTAGATGGAACAGACACATTTTTTTGAGGCCGACCCGGCGGATACTCCTCTGGCTACCCGGATGCGTCCCCGGAGCCTGGATGAATTTGCCGGGCAGACCCATCTGCTGGGGCCGGGGAAGGTGCTGCGCCAGCTCATCGACCGGGACCATGTGCCCTCCATGATCTTCTGGGGCCCGCCGGGGGTGGGAAAGACCACTCTGGCCCGGATTATCGCCGGGCGCACCCGGTCCAATTTTATCAATTTCAGCGCGGTGACCAGCGGCATCAAGGAGATCAAGGAGGTAATGAACGAGGCGGAGCGCACCCGTATGCTGGGGGAGCGCACCATTCTCTTTGTGGACGAGATCCACCGGTTCAACAAGGCCCAGCAGGACGCTTTTCTGCCCTTTGTGGAGCGGGGGAGTATTGTACTGATCGGGGCAACCACCGAGAACCCCTCCTTTGAGGTGAACTCGGCGCTTCTGTCCCGGTGCAAGGTGTTTGTGCTGCAGGCCTTGGGGACAGAGGACCTGGTGGGGCTGCTGCGCCGGGCCATTGACGACCCCCGGGGCTTTGGCGGTCAGAATGTGCAGATGGATGGGGACATGCTGGCCATGGTGGCCAATTTTGCCAACGGGGACGCCCGCACGGCTTTGGGGACCCTGGAAATGGTCATTCTCAACGCCCAGCGGGAGGAGGACCGGGTGACGGTCACCAAGGAGATTATTGAGCAGTGCGTCAACAAAAAGTCGCTGCTTTACGACAAGAATGGGGAGGAGCATTACAACCTTATCTCCGCCCTGCACAAGTCCATGCGCAACAGCGACCCGGACGCGGCGGTGTACTGGCTGGCCCGGATGCTGGAGGCAGGGGAGGACCCTCTCTATGTGGCCCGGCGGATCATTCGTTTTGCCAGCGAGGATGTAGGGCTGGCGGACAGCCGGGCTTTGGAGCTGGCTGTGGCGGCTTATCAGGCCAGTCACTTTATTGGTATGCCGGAGTGCACGGTGAATCTGGCCCACGCGGTGGTGTATCTCTCTCTGGCTCCCAAGTCCAACGCCTTAGAGGCCGCCTATATGGCTGCTGCCGCTGACGCTCAGAAAATGCTGGCGGAGCCGGTGCCGCTGGTCATTCGCAACGCGCCCACCCGGCTGATGAAGGAGCTGGACTATGGCAAGGGCTATCAGTATGCCCATGACTATGAGGAGAAGCTAACCGCCATGCAGTGCCTGCCGGACTCGCTGAAGGATAAAAAATATTATGTCCCCACCAACCAGGGGAGCGAGGCCCGGCACGGGGAGCGGCTGCGGCAGATTTTGGAGTGGAAGCGGGCTCAGCGGGAGAGGGAGGAAAAGAAATAAAATGACAGCCCAAATGGCAGAAAGCGTTACGGAGGAATATTATTCGCGCTTTTGCGGGACAGAGCTTTCGGGGCTTGGCCGGGGGAGGCATCTTGTGTGCTCTGCTGAGCGTGACGAGTATTTGAAAGCATACGGCTGTAAATTCTCTATATGGATATTGGTAAGGGACGGTTTATGCGCCGGGGCGTATTCTCCCAAATATCGGGCGTTTTTTGAGGAATTCAAGGATGGCGGCGGGGAAATCATTCCTTCTCTGAGCCAGCGGTTCCCGATGAAGCAGAGGGCGCTGATGGTGTTTGAGAGGGAGAAGCTGGTCAGCTTTGGGGGCGCGAAAGCCCTTACGCCTGCGGACTTCCCGCTTTATGAGGCCTTTTTCCGCGAGGCTTACCCCAAAGGGGAGCCTGACGGCTGGCTGAGGGATTACTTCATGGAGAAGGCTCACGGTTGTTTTACAGGGTATTTTTCAGGGGGGAAGCTTGTGTCTGTCTGCGACCTGCCGGATATGCCGTATATGCAGGGAAAGATTCAGCACACCGGGATACGAACCCTGGAGGGACAGCGCAGAAAGGGTTATGCGCTGTGTACCGCTGCACTGGCGGCGCATAATCTGCTGACAAGGGGCGTCTGTCCCCAGTGGGAGTGCGGGGCGGACAATACAGCTTCTATGGAGCTTGCCAAAGCGATAGGCTATAGGGAGTACGGTACCGCGTATATCCTTGAGGAATGGAATCAATGAGAGGAATATCGGTTTTTATATCCGCCTCTGACGGGGAGAAGAAAGGAGAAAATAATATGGATTTAGAGAGCTTGGCCAGGCAGGCCGCAGAGATTGTACAGCAGGCGGGCGCGCTGGTGCGGGGGTTGGAGCATCCCAAGGTGTTTACCAAAGAGGGACATGCCAATTTTGTTACAGAGGCTGACCTGGCCTCGCAGAAATTTTTGATGGAGCGGTTGGCTCCTCTGCTGCCGGAGGCTCATTTCTTTGCCGAGGAGCAAGAAGGCAACCGTCTTCACCCGGGCTTTAACTGGATTATCGACCCGATTGATGGGACCACCAATTTCATGCGGGGCTACCGGCCCTGCGCCATCTCGGTGGGACTGGTGGAGGACGATGTTGGGGTGCTGGGCCTGGTGTATGATGTATGGGGGGACGAGCTCTTTTCCGCTGTGCAGGGCGAGGGGGCTTTTCTCAACGGCCAGTCTATTCATGCGGCGGAGACGCCTTTGGATAGCGCACTGATTGTTTTTGGGACTGCCCTGTACAACCGGAAGTGGGCCAGAGCGACCTTTGCCGCGGCGGAGGAGGTCTTCCTTCAATGCGGGGATTTGCGGCGTTCCGGCTCGGCGGCCATTGATTTGTGCAGCGTGGCGGCAGGCAGGAGCGATGGCTTCTTTGAGATGTATCTGTCTCCCTGGGACTTCTGCGGGGCTTCGGTGATTCTCCGGGAGGCCGGGGCTTTGACCTGTACCACAGGCGGCGCGGCCCTGTGCTATGACAGGGGGATGCCGGTGGTGGCAGGGAACCCGGGAGTGTTTGACTGGCTGAGTAGAGTGGTGGAGAAGCATTTGCCCGAGGCCAAGGAATAGGCTCATCTGCATTGAATGGAGGGGGCAGGGATGGACAGGAATATTCATATAAGGGACATGGAGAGCCGTGACTATATGTCCGTGGCGGCGGTCTGGCGGGATGTGTTTGGGCCTTTGCCGCTGGCGGATGAATCTGTTGTCAGCACCTGCGAGAAGATGAAAGCCGACAGCCGCTACCGCGTATTTGTGGCTGATATAGACGGTGCTGTGGTTGGCCTTGCTGCGACTGTGGAATCCTTAGCGATTAACCTTCCAAATGGGTTCATAAAAGTAAACGGGCTGGGTGTTTTGCCCCAGTTCCGGCACCGGGGGATAGGAAGAATGCTAATGGAGCGCGTTGAGAAGCTGGCGGGCGAACGGAGCATTTCGGTGGTCGAGCTTGGCTCAGGCTTTCAGCGGACGGATGCCCACGCGTTTTATGAGCATCTGGGCTACCGGAAAAACGCCTTCCGGTTCAGCAAAAGAATCTGAGGTGAGACAGGTTATTTCCGTTTTTACACAGGAGGCCAAAAATGGTAGACGGTCATATTCATATTGAACGCGGGCCCTATACGCTTGAATGGATCGATCAATTTGTAAACAAAGCGGTGGAAATGGAGCTGGACGAAATACGCCTGCTGGAGCATAATTTCATATTCGAGGAGTTTGCCCCCATGTATGATTCTGTCCGCAGGTACAGCGAATATGTAGATGCCTGGTTCCGCAGAAGCGCAGGCAAGCATAGACTGGCGGACTATCTGGAGCTTATCCACCAGGCCAGGAACAGAGAGTTTCCTATCAAAGTCAAGTTTGGCCTTGAAGTATGCTACTTCAAAGAGTTTGAAGGCTTCATTTCTGAGCTTACGAAGGGGAACGGCTTTGACTTTTTGCTGGGAAGCGTTCATTTTGTGGATGATTTTGCTTTCGACCATAAAGCCGAACATTGGGCAGGGCTTGATGTTGATAGGATTTACCACAGGTATTTTGAGGATTCCGTTTCATTAGCAAAGAGCGGATTATTCGACGGGATCGGCCATCCAGACGCAATAAAGCTGTTCGGTCATAAGCCGTCATATCCTCTGACGGACTGCTATGAGAGTTTGGCAAGGGAGCTTTCAAAAAGCAATATGTACGCGGACCAAAACAGCGGAGCCTACAGACGCTGCCCTGAAACAGCCTCCCTTGGCATGGCGGAAGAACTGCTTGGAATATTGAAAAAGCATCGTGTGCAAATCATTCCCTCCTCTGACGCCCATTGCCCGGAGGATGTGGGATATAAAATTAAGGAGCTTAACAGTCTTATTTTCGCCTCTTAACAGGGCCTCTGTCACTGGTAAGCGGCGGTTTTTGAATAATTTTGGTTGACAAACCGCTCAACCCGTGCTAGAATATAGGAAAACAGAATAAATCCTTATCAAGAGCGGCGGAGGGACAGGCCCTGTGATGCCCGGCAACCTGTAGCGTCTTTTATGAGCTGCAAGGTGCTAATTCCTGCGGATTCTGAGCTTCTTTGGGAGCTCACCCGAAAGATGAGGCGTAATAGGGACCCCTCGTTTTTCGAGCGGTCCTTCTTTTTTGGATTTATCCTGGAAAAAACCTGAAAGGGAGTATGTTTTATGAAGCTTTTTACATCCGAGTCTGTTACCGAGGGCCATCCCGACAAGGTCTGCGACCAGATTTCTGACGCGGTGCTGGACGCTATTATCAGCAAGGACCCGAACGCCCATGTGGCCTGTGAGACCACTGCCACCACCGGCGTGATCCATGTGATGGGGGAGATTTCCACCAACTGCTATGTGGACATTGCCGGAGTTGCCCGGGAGGTGGTCAAGGAGATTGGCTATGACGACCCGGCCTGCGGCTTTGACGGCAACACCTGCGGCGTGCTCACCTCCATTGACGCGCAGTCTCCTGACATTGCCATGGGCGTGAATGAGTCTCAGGAGGCCAAAAACGGCGAGACGGACGAGAACAGCCTTATTGGCGCAGGCGACCAGGGGATGATGTTCGGCTTTGCCTGCGACGAGACCCCGGAGTATATGCCCATGGCCATCTCCTTCTCTCACAAGCTGGCCAAGCAGCTGGCCCGGGTGCGCAAGGACGGCACCCTGAAATATCTGCGGCCGGACGGTAAGACCCAGGTCACGGTAGAGTATGACGGGGACGCGGTGAAGCGCATTGACGCCATTGTTATCTCTACCCAGCACGACGAGAATGTCAAGCTGGATAAGCTGAAGAAGGATATGATTAAGTTTGTTATTAAGCCGGTGATTCCCTCTGAGCTGGTGGACAACAGGACCCGGATCTACATCAACCCCACCGGACGTTTTGTGGTGGGCGGGCCTGTGGGCGACAGCGGCCTGACCGGGCGGAAGATTATTGTGGACACCTACGGCGGCTATGGCCGTCATGGCGGCGGGGCTTTCTCTGGCAAGGACCCCACCAAGGTGGACCGCTCTGCAGCCTATGCCGCCCGCTGGGTGGCAAAGAACATGGTTGCCGCTGGCCTGGCCCGCAAGGTTGAGGTAGAGCTGGCCTATGCCATTGGCGTGGCCCGGCCTGTGTCGGTGATGGTGGACTCCTTTGGCACGGGCACGGTCAGCGACGAGTGTCTGGCTGAGGCGGTGAATCGGGTGTTTGACCTGCGGCCCACTGCCATTATCAAGGAGCTGGACCTGCGCCGCCCCATTTACCGCCAGCTGGCCGCCTATGGCCATATGGGCCGGGAGGATTTGGACGTGACCTGGGAGAAGACCAACCGCACCGAGGCGCTGCGGGAGGCTGTAGAAAATATGCAGTAAACGCGCAAACAGTAGGCAGACCCCAGAACCGTATGGGGCCTGCCTTTTTGCTGAAAAATATGCAGTAAAAGCAGAAGCCACAGGGGAATCCGGGGCTTGATTCTGTGGTGCAGAGGACGGGATGATTGGCGTGGGTGACAGATTGTAGCTTGCAGCAGTAGGTTAATGCGCGAGTTTTGCCGGTAAATTTTGCTGCTGACTGCATTGCAAAGCCTTGTGGAATCGTTAGACCATGAATGGTCTGGGGCTTTGCGCCTTGTCAAAATTGAGCTCGCTCATCCTGGTACAAATCTTGTCGGTACAGGTTCTTATTCTGCCTATAATCAGCGGGATTTGCGGGAATGCTGTGGAAAGAGCGATGTGCTTGAAGATGTGATTTCTGGCTTTGCTGCAAAGGACGGCTGACAGTAATTGCTAAAAAATCTTGTGGGATTCTTGCTATTTTTTCTGAAAGCGTTTATAATAATGAAAAACCAATTCCCGCCGGGTCTGAGAAGGCCGGGGGCGAAGGGAGAGCTGTAAATGCGCAAGATCATACCGATCAATGAGGGCTGGCGGTTCATCCGGGAGGATGCTGGCCTGCCGGGGGTCCTGCCTCAAGGCTGGCAGCGGGTAGACCTTCCCCACACCTGGAACGCTGTGGACGGCCACGACGGCAATGGCGATTATTACCGGGGCAGCTGCTGGTATGCCAGAGAGTTTGACACCCCCTGCCAGCCTTTGCCCGGTGGCCGGGTCTATGTGGAGATTCCGGCGGCAGGGCAGCAGGCCGTGGTGTATGTCAACGGCAAAAAGGCGGCGGAGCATCTGGGCGGATACTCTCTTTTTCGGGCGGATGTGACAGAGCTCTGCCGGGAGGAGGGGCCCAACCTGCTGGTAATTAACTGCTCGAACCAGCGCAGGGAGGACGTGTACCCTCAGGCGGCAGACTTTACCTTTTATGGGGGTCTGTACCGGGGCGTGAACCTGATCTCTGTGGCGGACACCCGTTTCGATCTGGACTATATGGGCGGTCTGGGCTTTGACGTGATTGCCTCCCCCTGTCAAAAATGCGGCGGGGCCCGGTTTCAGCTGAAAAGCTTCATCACCAACCCTGGCCCGGACTTTACGGTGCAGTATGGAGTCTATGACAAAGAGGGGAGGCTGGTGGCAGGAGGCTCCCGGCCCAGCGAGGACCCGGATATTACCCTGCGGACGCCCAAGGCCCACCTGTGGAGCCCGGATTCTCCCTACCTTTACACGGTCACCGCGGAGATTCTCCGCCGCAATGAGGTGGTGGACAGCCTGACCGTCAAGGCCGGGGTGCGCAGCTTCTCGGTGGACCCGGAGAAGGGCTTTATTCTCAACGGCCAGCCCCTGCCCTTGCGGGGGGTCAGCCGCCACCAGGACCGGCTTTATCAGGGCAATGCCTTGAGCCGGGAGGACCATTTTGCGGACGCGGAGATTATTAAAGAGCTGGGAGCCAATACGGTCCGGCTGGCCCATTACCAGCATTCTCAGGACTTTTATGACGCCTGCGACGAGCTGGGCTTTGTGGTGTGGGCGGAGATTCCCTTTATCAGCGTGTTCAACAAGGACCCCGCTGCCCATGAGAACTGCAAGACTCAGCTGACTGAGCTGATTGTCCAGAACTTCAACCATCCCTCTATTTGCTTCTGGGGCATCTCCAATGAGATTCTGATTGGCGGCATTTGTCCTGAGCTGGTGGAAAACCACAGGGAGCTGAACCAGCTGGCCCGCCGGCTGGACCCCAGCAGACTGACCACCATTGCCCATGTGAGCATGACCCCGGAGGACTCCCCGCTTCACGATATCACGAATGTGGAGAGCTATAACCACTATTTTGGCTGGTACGGCGGCAAAATGGAGGATAACGGCCCCTGGCTGGACGCATATCACAAAAACCACCCGGACCGCTGCCTGGGGGTTTCTGAGTATGGATGCGAGGGGATTGTCACCTACCACGGCCCCAGCCCTGCCTGCAGGGACTACAGTGAGGAGTATCAGGCCCTGTACCATGAGCACATGGCCAAGGTCGTCGCGGAGCGTCCTTGGCTGTGGAGCACCCATGTGTGGAATATGTTTGACTTTGGCTGCGCCGCCCGGAACGAGGGCGGGGTGGCCGGACGCAACAATAAGGGTCTGGTCACCATAGACCGGAAGACCCGCAAGGACAGCTTCTATATTTATCAGGCCTATTGGAGTAAAAGGCCTATGGTGCATATTTGCGGCCGCAGATACGCCCAGCGGGCGGGGGAGACCACAGAGGTGAAGGTCTACTCCAACCAGCCCCGGGTCTCTTTGAGCCTCAACGGCAGTCTGGCGGAGGAGAAGACTGGGGACAAGGTATTTGTCTTTACAGTGTCGCTGGCAGAGGGGCACAACACGCTGACAGCATCTGCCGGGGATGTGTGGGACTCTGTCACCCTGGAACGGGTGGAGAAGGAGCCGGAGATTTACGCGCTGCCCCAGGACAACAGCCATGCTGAGGGAGTCGCCAACTGGTTCAAGCTGACAGGCGACCTGGACCTGACCGCGCCCATGGAGTTCCCGGAGGGGAAATTCAGCGTAAAGAACACATTGGAGGAGGTTTCCCGGTCGCCCCAGGCCTGGGAGGTGGTCAGCACGGCCATGGAGATGGTCTCGGGAATGCCCCTGAAGCCCGGAGAGGGGATGTGGGGAATGCTGAAGGCCATGAGCCTGGAGCAGATGATCCAGATGGGGGGCAGCCGGATGCCCAAGGGCTTTGCCGAGAGCCTGAACGCCCAGCTGGTGAAGATAGACCGGGCATAACCCAGCGGCCTTGGGGGCAACCTAAGCGTATTACCCTGCGAGGAGTGATGCGCGATGAATTCGGCAGCTGCGGCCCGGCCCTTTGGCCTGCGGGACAAGATCGGCTATGCCTTTGGCGACTTTGGCAATGACTTTACCTTTATCCTGTCCTCCACCTTTATGATGCTGTTTTACACCAATGTGATGGGGATCAGCTCCACAGCGGTGGGGGTGCTGATGATGGCCTCCCGGTTTCTGGACGCCTTTACGGATGTGACCATGGGACGGCTGATCGACAGGGCCAGGCCCACAGAGGAGGGCCGGTTTCGCCCCTGGCTGAAGCGGATGTGCGGGCCGGTGGCGATTGCGTCCTTTCTTATATATCAATCTGGGCTGGCGGGTATGCCCTATTGGTTTAAGCTGGTGTGGATGACCGTCACCTATATTCTGTGGGGCTCTGTCTTTTATACCGCTGTCAACATCCCCTATGGGTCTATGGCCTCCGCCATTTCCGGCGCCCCCCGACACCGGGCGGAGCTCTCTGTCTGGCGGACGGTGGGGGCGACTTTGGCCGGGCTGGCCATTGGCTTTGGCACGCCGCTTTTCGCCTATGTCACGGCGGAGAATGGGGCGCAGATTCTCTCTGGCCCCAGGATGACTCTGATTGCGGGGCTGTTCTCCATTGCGGCGGTCGTCTGTTATCTGCTGTGTTTTCATCTGACCCGGGAGCGGGTAGAGACGCCCCCCAGCAAGGGGAAGCAGGCCGCCTTTTCCGCTATGGTGAAAAGCGTGGGCTCGGACCGGGCCTTGCTGGGGATTATTCTGGCGGCGATTCTGCTTTTGCTGGCTATGCTGGGTATGGGCGGTATGGCGGGGTATATGTTCCCCATCTACTATCAAAAGCCCGCGGGCCAGTCGGCGGCGACCTTGCTGGGTTCGCTGGTAGTGCTGGGGGTATGCGTCCCCTTTGCGGTGCCCTTGGCGGAGCGTTTCGGCAAAAAGGAGGTCTCTATTGCCGCCTGCCTGTTTGGGGCGGTCTGCTATGGGGTGTGCTGGTGGGCGCGGCCTCAAAGTGTCTGGGCCTATGTGGGCTATTACACAGCGGCCTATATGGGACTGGGATTTTTCAACACTTTGGTCTGGGCCATGATTACCGACGTGATTGACAATGCCCAGGTGCGGGAGGGTGTGCGCAGGGACGGCACCATCTATGCGGTGTATTCCTTTGCCAGAAAGGTGGGGCAGGCTCTGTCCTCCGGCATGGTGGGCTGGCTGTTGGGGGCTATCGGCTACAGTCAGGCGGTGCAGTATGACCCATGGGCTCACCCACAGGTCATGGACGGTATGTTTTCTCTGTCCTGTCTGATTCCTGTGGCGGGGCTGACGGCGGTAGCTGTGGTGCTGTGGCTGGTCTATCCGCTGAACAAGGAGAGGGTGCGGGCCAATGCCCGGAAATTGGCGGGAGGCCAACAGGAGAATCACAATTAAAATTTTTATTTTGGGAAGGTGAGCGGAATGCATCCAATCAGTAAGAGAATGATGGAGATAGGCGTGGTGCCGGTCATCAAGCTGGAAGACCCCCAGCGGGACGCGGCCCCGCTGGCAAAGGCCCTGTGTGCCGGCGGCGTGCCGGTGGCGGAGGTGACCTTTCGGGCGGCGGGGGCGGACGAGGCCATCCGCCGGATGAAGGAGGCCTGCCCGGAGATTCTGGCAGGGGCGGGCACGGTGGTCAGCAGGGAGCAGATTGACCGGGCCCTGGCGGCGGGGGCGGAGTTTATTGTCTCGCCCGGCCTGGACCCGGAGCTGGTGCGGTATTGTCAGGAGAAAAACGTGCCGGTCTACCCGGGCTGCACCACGGCCAGCGAGTACCACGCCGCCCTGAAGCTTGGGCTGGAGGTTATCAAGTTCTTCCCAGCGGAGCAGTCGGGAGGACTGGGGAAGATCAAGGCTCTGGCTGCGCCCTTTCCTCAGTTCAAGGTGATGCCCACGGGGGGGATCTCGCTGAAGAATCTGGGCGAATATCTCTCCTGCCCGGTGATTGCGGCCTGCGGCGGCAGTTATATGGTGACGCCCCAACTGATTGACGGCGGGCAGTGGGAGGAGATTACCCGGCTGTGCCGGGAGTCCCGGGAGATTGTGGAGCAGGTCAGAAAATAAAAATAAGGAAGTGACTGTATGAAAAGCTCTTTTCGTTGGTACGGGGCAGGGGACCCTGTCACCCTGGAAAATATCCGGCAGATTCCCGGAATGCGGTCTATTGTCTCGGCAGTGTATGATGTGCCGCCGGGGGAGGCGTGGCCGGAGGAGAGTATTGAGGCCATTGCCAAGGCCTGCGCTGCCCATGGGTTGGTGTTCGATGTGGTAGAGTCCATTCCTGTCACGGAGGAGATAAAGCTGGGCCGCCCGGAGCGGGACCGGCACATTGCCAACTACTGTGAGAGCATCCGCCGCTGCGCCAAATATGGCGTGAAATGCGTGACCTACAACTTTATGCCTGTGTTTGACTGGACCCGCACTCAGCTGGACCGCCTTGCTCCGGACGGCTCTACCAGCCTGGTGATGTACTGGGAGCAGCTGAAGGGCCTGGACCCGCTGACCGACGACATCCATCTCCCCGGCTGGGACGCCAGCTACACCCAGGACGAGGTGCGGGAGCTTATCCGCGCCTATGGAGAGCTGGGGGAAGAGGGCCTGTGGAAAAACATAGAATATTTCCTGAAAAAGGTGATTCCTGTGGCAGAGGCCTGCGGCGTCACCATGGCTTTGCACCCGGACGACCCGCCCTATCCTATTTTCGGCCTGCCCCGGGTGGTGACCTGTGAGGCCAACCTGGACCGGTATCTGGCTATTGTGGACAGCCCGGCCAACAGCCTGTGCCTGTGCACCGGGTCGCTGGGCTGCTCCACAAAAAATGATATTCCGGCTATGGTGCGGAAGTATTCGGCCAAAAAGCGCATTGGCTTTATGCATCTGCGCAATGTGAAGATTTTGGAGGACGGCAGCTTTGAGGAGTCCGGCCACTGGAGTCCTGCCGGCTCGCTGGATATGAATGCCATTGTCAAGGCCTTGGTGGAGACCGGCTTTGAGGGCTGGTTCCGGCCTGACCATGGCAGAATGATCTGGGGGGAGACCGGCAAGCCCGGCTACGGCCTGTATGACCGGGCGCTGGGCAGCGCGTATCTCAGCGGGCTGATTGAGGCCAATGGCGGCCGGGTAGAAAGGTAGGAGGAAGACCATGGTTGAATTTATGAACGATGACTTTCTGCTCTCTACGCCCACGGCAAGAGAGCTGTATCATCAGACAGCGGAGAGCCTGCCTATTATTGATTACCACTGTCATATTGACCCCAAGGATATTGCGGAAGACAAAAAGTTTCGCAGCATCACTGAGGTCTGGCTGGGGGGCGACCACTATAAATGGCGGGTGATGCGCGCTGCCGGCGAGCCAGAGGAGCTGATTACCGGCAACGCCCCGGACCGGGAGAAGTTTTTGGCCTTTGCCCGCACCATGCCCCAGCTTATGGGCAACCCCATCTACCATTGGAGCCATTTGGAGCTGCGCCGGGCCTTTGGCATTACCGAGACGCTGAATCCTGACACAGCCGACGGCATCTATGCCCGGGCCAACCGCATATTGGAGGGCCAGTCTGCCCGGAGCCTGATGGAGAAATTTCAGGTAAAGGCCATCTGTACAACGGACGACCCGGCGGACGACCTGCGCTGGCACAAGCAGCTGGCGGCGGACCCCACCATGAAGTGCAGGGTACTGCCGGCGTTCCGGCCGGACCGGGCTGTCAACATAGAGAAGCCGGAGTTCGCCGGGTACATTCGGGACCGGCTGGAAAAGGCGGTGGGCCGGGAGCTTCGCAGCGCGGAGGATGTGGCGGCGGCTCTGCTGGAACGCATCGACTATTTTGCCGCCCAAGGCTGTCTTTGCGCGGACCACGGACTGGACGCCTGTATGTTCGCCCCGCCGGACAGCGCAGCCGCCAATCTGGCCTTCCACACGGCTATGGCAGGGGGCCA
The DNA here is from genome assembly GCA_910587835.1 of uncultured Oscillospiraceae bacterium. GTDB lineage: Bacteria > Bacillota > Clostridia > Oscillospirales > Acutalibacteraceae > Acutalibacter. Next base: position 18,006 of record CAJUNQ010000014.1, read on the forward strand.
GCCCACCGCCGCCCAGGCGGACGCCTACCGGACCCTGCTCACCGCGGCCTGTGCCAAGCGTTATAACCAGCTGGGCTGGGTCATGCAGATTCACTTTGGCTGCCTGCGGAACATCAACAAGCCTCTGCTTCGGGCCAAGGGGCCGGATATGGGCGGGGACGCCATCAACAGCCGTTCCGGGGTGGAGTGTCTGGCCCCGCTGCTGAACCTGTTTGCTGAGAACGGCGGTATTCCCAAGCTGATCCTTTACTCGCTGAACCCCAATGACAACGCGGCGGTGGCCTCCATTATGGGCTGCTTTCAGGGCGGAGGCCCGGGGCGGCTGCAGCTGGGCAGCGCCTGGTGGTTCAACGACAGCCGCCCGGGTATGCGGGCCCAGCTGACCGAGTTGGCCTCAGGGGGCGTGCTGGGGCAGTTTGTGGGGATGCTCACCGACTCCCGGTCCTTCCTCAGCTATCCCCGGCATGAGTATTTCCGCCGGGTGCTTTGCGAGCTGGTCGGCGAGTGGGTAGAGAGCGGCCAGTACCCGGCCGGCCGGCGGCAGTTGGAAAAGCTGGTAGGGGATATTTGCTATTATAACACCAACCGGTATTTCGGTTTTGGGGTTTGACGTGGAAGAAAAACATGGGAGAGAGGATGATTGTCATGACGGACTTGCCCTTGCAGGTGGATTTCAGCGGGAAGGTAGTGGTGGTTACTGGCGCGGGGGGCGTGCTCTGCGGCGACATGGCCCGGGCCTTCGCCCAGGCGGGAGCCAAGGTAGCGGCTTTGGATTTGAACGCTCCGGCGGTGGAGCAGCTGGCGGAGGAGTGCCGGTCTCAGGGGTACTGCTGCCAGGGATATCAGGCCAATGTGCTGGACCGGGAGGCGTTGGAGGCAGTACACCAGCAGGTTTTGAAAGACCTGGGGCCCTGTGACATTCTGGTCAACGGGGCGGGGGGCAACAACCCCCGGGCCACAACGGACAACGAGTATCATCATGAGGCTCAGCCAGAGCAGAAGAACTTTTTTGACCTGGACCCGGAAGGGGTGGACTTTGTATTCCGGCTGAATTTTCAGGGGAGCCTGCTGCCTACCCAGGTGTTTGCCAAGGATATGGCACAGCGGCAGGCAGGATGTATTCTCAATGTGTCCTCCATGAACGCCTATGTTCCCCTGACAAAGATTCCCGCCTATTCTGGGGCCAAAGCGGCGGTGAGCAATTTCACCCAGTGGCTGGCCACCCATTTTGCCAAGAGCGGCATTCGCTGCAACGCCATTGCCCCGGGCTTTTTGGTGTCCAACCAGAACCGCGCCTTGCTGTTCCATGAGGACGGCACCCCCACGGCCCGGTCGGAGAAAATTCTGGCTGGCACCCCCATGGGCCGCTTTGTGGACAGCAGGGAGCTGTTGGGCGCGGTGTTTTTCCTGTGTGACGAGAAAGCCGCCAGCGCGATTACCGGCGTAGTTCTGCCTATTGACTGTGGCTATTCGGCTTACTCCGGCGTATAAATAAACCGTTATATAAAGAGAATTAGCCGGGAAGATGCGTCCAAAGGGGCACATCTTCCTGGCTTTTTTGCGGAAGGGGCTGGCCAGCAGGAGCCTGTTTTAAAACTCTAAAATTAGGTCTGCTTGGGCCAGAAACGGCGCCTTTGGGGTTAGGGCTCGTTTGAAAAATCAAAAACACCGTCTTTTTGTCCCAAAGCAGCCGCTTTCTGCGTCGAAAATCCTTGTCAATCGCGAGATTGACTTGCGGTTTTCTCCTTGAAATCACCTCCTTTGGGGCAAAAATCCGGCATTTTTTCTATTTTCAAACAAGCCCTAAACATGGCCGTTCCTGCGCTTTTTTCTTGACGGCCCTTGTTGCTGGCCAAAAATCCAGCATTTCTTCGGTTTTCAAGCAGGCTTTAGCTCTTTTTGACTGGGTGGCGGATTACAGTTTTTCTCTTTTCCGGCAGGGTTCTTTCCGGGTTGGAAAGGTAGATTTCATGATGCTGGCGGGACGGGGTGAAGTCGTTCTGCCAGCCGTTCTCCGCCAGGTATTGATCCATGCGGGCAGCGGATTCCGGCTCGCTGTCATAGGGGCCCAGGTGCATAATCTGGACGCACAGGCCCTCCTCTATCGTCAGGAATTCTGCGGGGGAGCAGTCGATCTTTTTCTTTTTCGCCGCCTCTCCTGCGGCCCATGCCAGCTCTTTTTCTGACACAAAGTCAGGCAGACGAAGGAGGGAGACCCAGTGTAGCCCGGACTTGTTTGCGTAGTCCATACCGCAGACGCCCTCCTGCCACCAAAGGCCCTCTAAGGGCGGCACTACATATTCAAAAAAGCCTGGAATCATGTGGCCGGCTTTATGACTCATCTTAAGCGTATAGGCGATGGAGTAGAGAATCTGGATTGCCTGCTGGTAGGAGCCGCCTTTCTCATTGGGGTCGCCGCTGCCCCGCACGGCGATGAAATTCATGGGGGGCACGTCCACGATCTCCGGGGTGGATTTGGGGAGGTAGAGCGTTTTGTACTCCTTCTTGAAGTCAAAGGGCATGGGCAAACATCCTTTCGTTTTTAGCGACAGTATATCATATTGGCAAGGGAATTGCAAGAGCAGAGGGGATGGGCTGCGGGGGAGGAGTAAGAGGAAAGCGGCTTGCAGTTTCAGCGACTTTGTGGTAGAATGTAAGAATCGGGATTTTGGAAGGATTTCAGTATAGAAAAGGGTGGGGCGATTGGAGAAGACGGTTTCGGCCTGGATGGCTGGCGTGCGGCAGGGAATGAGCGAACGGGTGAGCGGTATGCCGCTGGCCTATGTGCGCACCTACGGCTGCCAGCAGAATGTGGCGGATGGTGAAAAAATGAAGGGCCTGCTGGCTGAAATGGGCTTTGGCTTTGGGGATTCCCCGGAGGAAGCCGACCTGATTCTGTTCAATACCTGCGCTGTGCGGGAGCATGCGGAGGACCGGGTGTTTGGCAATGTGGGGGCTTTGAAGCACCTGAAGCGAAGGAAGCCCGGGCTGATTATTGCTGTGTGCGGCTGCATGACCGAGCAGCAGGCAGTGGCCCAGCGTCTACAGAAGACCTTTCCCTTTGTGGACCTGGTGTTTGGCCCTCATGTGATTCACCGTCTGCCGGAGCTGCTGCATCAGGTGCTCAGCCAGCAGGGCCAGGTGATGCTGCTGGGCCATGAGGAGAAGACAATCCGGGAGGATATCCCCATCCGCCGGGACGGGCGTTCCCGGGCTTGGGTAACAGCTATGTACGGCTGCGACAACTTCTGCTCTTACTGCATTGTGCCCTATGTGCGGGGCCGGGAGAAAAGCCGCCGGCCGGAGGATATTCTGAATGAGTGCAGGGTGCTGGCTCAGGCGGGATACCGTGAGATTACCCTGCTGGGTCAAAATGTCAACTCCTATGGCAAGGGCTTGGCAGAGCCGGTGAATTTTGCGGAGCTGCTGCGCCGTTTGGATGAACTGGAGGGGGATTTTCGCCTGCGCTTTATGACCTCCCACCCCAAGGACGCCTCTCAGGAGCTGTTTGACGTGATGGCGGCCAGCCGGCACATTCCCCACCATATTCATCTGCCCTTCCAGTCTGGCAATGACCGGGTGCTGAAGGAGATGAACCGCAGGTATGACCGGGAGAAGTATCTCTCTCTCATTCGCTATGCGAGAAGTGTGATGCCGGACGTCACCTTTACCTCGGACGTGATTGTGGGCTTTCCCGGCGAGACCTACGAGGAGTTTCAGGAGACAGTAAGCCTTATTCAGGAGGTGGAGTTTGTCAACCTGTTTACCTTTATTTATTCGCCCCGTCCGGGCACAAAAGCGGCGGGGATGCCGGACCCGGTCTCTCATGAGGAGAAAACCCGGTGGTTTGCGGAGCTGCTGAAGGCTCAGGAGGAGATTGCCGCCCGGAACTGCCGGAACCTTGTGGGCAGCACCCAGCGGGTGCTGGTGGAGGATAAGGATGGAAAGACCGGCCTGCTCTCCGGCCGCACGGCGGGGAGTTTGACGGTGCTGTTCCCTGGCGGGGACGGGCTGGTGGGGGAGTTTGCCCAGGTGGAGGTCACCGAGGCCCGGGGATGGAGCCTGCGGGGACAGCTAACTGAGAAATAACTGGAAAGACCAGGAGGTGTGTCGCAATGACAAAAAAACAGAAGAAATGGGTGGTAATCCTTTCCTGCGGCAGCGCGGTGGCGGTGCTGCTTTTGGCGGCGGTTCATTTTTGGCTTTCTGGTATGAGAAGCTATGCGCTTCATCTGCCGGACTTTGCGGACCTGAAGAGCGTCACCCTGACCCGGCGGGGCGGGGAAGAGGTGGAGCTTGTGGACGGCGATGGGGAGGACGTGCTGTTTATTCTGCAGGGGAACGGCAGGACCACAAGGACAGAGAGCGTTCAGGACGCGCCGGTAAATGTAGACGACTGGATTAAGGTGGACATGAAATTTTGGAAGGGCGGGGCGGCAACCCTGTTTGTGTTTCAACGGAGCAGCGCCCGTGATGGGGAATATTTTATCGAGCAGCCCTACAATGGAATCTATGAGATGTCAGGGGACGAGTATAATGCTATTGAAAAATATGTCAGCTAAGGGGCTGGGGAGGCGGTTCTGGTGGGAAAAGTGATTTTCTTTTTGTCATGTCTGCTCTGCGGAGCTATTTTTCTGGGCATGGGCGTTTACGCCGCCAAGAAAAAGACTCCGATGAATTTTTGGTCTGGGGTGGCTGTCCCCAGTGAGAGCATCTCGGATATTCCCGCCTATAACCGGGCCATGGGGAAACTGTGGGGAGGCTATAGTGTGGTCTGGTTCCTCTCTGGGCTGGTTGGACTGTGGCAGCCGCTGGCGGCAACCGTCTTGATGTGCATACTGGGGTCGGGCGGCGCGGTGGTGTTGGTGCTGGTCTATAAGCGGATTGAGAAAAAATATCGGGTTAAGTGAAGGAAACGGCGGAGAGGAACCATTTGCCCAATGTTGTCGGAAAATATGTCGGACAGGAGAGAAGCGTATGAAGATTTTGTTGCTGAACGCCAGCCCCAAGGCCAATGGGGCCACTCAGGAAATTCTGCGGACCGTGCGGGAGGCGCTTCCGGAGTTTGTGGAGAGCGAGCTTGTTTGCTTGGGGGAGTATGACATCCAATACTGCCTGGGGTGCAAAAGGTGCTATGAGACCTGCCGCTGTGTGCGTCAGGATGATGTGACGGCCTTACTGAAAAAGATGGATGAGGCGGACGCGCTGGTGATTGCCGCGCCCTCTTATTGGGCGGATGTGCCGGGGCAGTTTAAGGTGTTTATTGACCGCTGTACGCCTTTCAGCGATACCTGTCCCCACCCGGACCACTGGACCCTGCGCCCCGGTAAGCGTTGCTACGCTGTTGCCCTGCGGACAGGCGGCAGGCCGGTGGAGTGCGAACATATTATTGACACGGTGGAGCATTGGTGCGGACATATGGGGGTGGAGATGGCCGGAAGTATGTATTTTTGCCGGATTGAAGGGAAAGAGGATATTGAGCCGCATAAGCCGGGCATTCGAGCGCAGGCAGAGCGTTGGTTTGGCGATTGCGGATTGGCTGAGCATGTGGATATTAGCACATAAGAAATCTTTTGTATAATTGGAGGGCGGAGAATGATATTTCTGGTGCTATAGCCGGTTTGCAAAGCAGCCGGGTCGACTATCTTTGGTATCTGGACCATGGCTTTCGGGTGATTGGTATTCAGCCCAATGCCTATCGCCCAGGCTTTCATTTGATTCTCTTGGGCAAGGATTTAAGCTAGCCATTGCCCCATTGGGCCAGGAAAGGAGAAATAATATGCGTTGGAAGGAGCGGGGACGCAGGGATAAAATCGCTGTGGTTTTGATGGGGATTTACCTTTTTCTTGTGTTATGTGTCACGGTAATCCCTCGTGACTTTACATTGGACCCCAAGTGGTTGTACCATGAGTCTGTGCCAGTGACTTATGTATATTGGATGCCGTTCCGGGATTTGATGGCGGGCTATTCTGATGCCGGAAAGCAGATTCTGCTGAATGTTGTTATGAC